>JASBUM010000415.1 GCA_030147905.1 Acidimangrovimonas sp. | reverse complement strand
CACCTGGAGCAGGACGCCGGCAAGTCGATCCACGACATGGATCCCAACATGTCCTTCGTCGACCTCAACCGCACCGGCGTGGCGCTGATGGAGATCGTCAGCCGCCCCGACATCCGCGGCCCCGAGGAGGCCGCCGCCTATGTCGGCAAGCTGCGCCAGATCCTGCGCTACCTCGGCACCTGCGACGGCAACATGCAAAACGGCAACCTGCGCGCCGACGTGAACGTCTCGGTCTGCCGCCCCGGCGATTACGAGAAATATCAGCAGACCCAGGATTTCGGCCATCTCGGGACCCGCTGCGAGATCAAGAACATGAACTCGATGCGCTTCATCCAGGCCGCGATCGAATACGAGGCCCGGCGCCAGATCGCGATTCTGGAAGACGGCGGAAGGGTGGATCAGGAAACCCGCCTCTACGATCCCGACCGGGGCGAGACGCGAAGCATGCGCTCAAAAGAAGAGGCGCATGATTACCGCTACTTCCCCTGCCCCGACCTGCTGCCGCTGGAGATCGAGCAGGCTTGGGTCGACGACATCGCCGCGAAGATGCCGGAACTGCCCGATGCCAAGAAGGCCCGCTTCATGGCCGATTTCGGCCTGACCGATTACGATGCCTCGGTGCTGACGGCGGAACTTGATTCGGCGCGATTCTTCGAGGAGGTGGCGAAGGGCCGCGACGGCAAGCTGGCGGCGAACTGGGTCATCAACGAGCTTTTCGGCCGGCTCAGGAAAGAAGGCCACGAGATCGGCGAAAGCCCGGTTTCGGCGGCGCAACTCGGCGCCATCGTCGACCTTATCGCCGCCGGCGACATCTCGGGCAAGATCGCCAAGGACCTCTTCGAGATCGTCTATACGACGGGCGGCGATCCGGCCCGGATCGTGGAAGAGCGGGGAATGAAACAGGTCACCGACACCGGCGCGATCGAGGCCGCGGTGGACGAGATCATCGCCGCCAATCCGGCCCAGGTCGAAAAGGCCAGGCAGAACCCGAAGCTCGCCGGCTGGTTCGTCGGCCAGGTGCTGAAAGCCACCGGCGGCAAGGCCAACCCGGCGATCGTCAACCAATTGGTGGCGGCGAAACTCGGCCAGTGACGGAAGGGCGCGCGTGCACGCGTTGGCGCCGAAGCCCGCGGCGGAGCGCATGCGCCATCCCACGCTGGTCGCCGCAATGGCGATCGGCCGTGAACTGCCGCCGCCGTCGCCGGACCGGGCGGGGTTTTGCCGGTCAAGCAAAAGCGACTTTGCCGGATCGTACCGGCAGACTACTTCTGGCGGGTGGCGCCGACCGGACCGGCGCCAGTGCGGTAATCGGAGGTTCTCTTGATGGAACGCTATGAGTTCAAGGTGGTCCCCGCCCCCAAGCGCTGCAGCCGCATCCGCGGCATTCGCGGCGCCGAGGAACGCTTTGCCCAGACGGTCGCCAATGTGATGAACCAGTACGGAAGCGACGGCTGGGAGTTCCTCCGTGCCGAGGCGCTGCCGATGGAACGGCGCCGGGGCCTGATGGGGCGTCTTTCGACCAACGTCCTGCACATGCTTATATTCCGCCGGGTCCTGCCCCCCGAGGAGGCCCGCGCCGCCGAGGAGGTGGAGGCGGCGAAGCCCGCGCCGCTTACCGCCGCTCCGCCCGCCGCCGCCGCGGCGCCACCCGCGCCGGTGGCCCTGCGCGTGAAGGCGGACACGAAGGTGGAAAAGACCGTGCCCCCGCGCGAGCCCCCGCGGATGCAGGCGCAGCCCGCCGGCGCCCGGGCCGCCGACGTCCCCGGCGAAGCCGGCGAGACGGCGGCCACGCCCGCAGCCCTGGAGCCGCCGCGCCCGCGCTCGCTCGGTCCTGCGAACGGAACCGCGAACGGGCATTCCGCCGCGCGCCCGAAGACCCACTGATACCAGATCCACGCGCCCCGGATTCCCACGCCCCCGGATCGTGCCGACACAAGACGCCCGGCCGTCGTACCGGATACGCGTCCCGTCACCATACGGGATGCAAGCCCACGCGGGATGCAAGTCCTGTCCCTTCCGACCCAGAGAACGGGCCCAGAGAACGGGCCCAGAGAATGGGGCGGTGGGTATCGGGCGGGCATGCCGCAGCCTCTGCCGGCGGACGATACCGGGTGCGGCGCCTGTGGATCCCACCGGGGCGCGCGGCGGATGGCGCACGGACCACGACGGAGGCCACGGTCTCTTCGTCGGACGGTCGCTTCGTCGGCTGTTGCACGGCGATGACACGGCCCCTTGCCGGCACGGCCCCGCCGCCGCCCGTCGCGCGTCCGCGCGGGTCTGGCAGATGCCCTCTTTCCCGCGCACTACAGTCATTCCCGCACAGCAGGCCCCCACAGCAGGATTTGCGCCCGGTCTCGCGCCCCGGCGCGGGCGTGGCCCCCTCAGCGGCCGAGACTCATCCGTCGATGTCCAGCGCCAGCGCGTGAACACGCCCGGTGATCTCGGCACCCAGCGCGGCATGCACCGCGCGGTGCCTCTCGATCCGGCTCATGCCGGCGAAGGCCGGTGCGCGGATCTTCACCCGAAAGTGGCTTTCGCCCGACCCGTCGTCACCCGCATGCCCCTTGTGCCGGGCACTTTCGTTCTCCACCTGCAACGCTTCGGGGGCGAATGCTGTGCGCAGGCGCTGTTCGATATCGTAGCTTATCGTCATTTTTGTCTGTCAACCCCTTCACGGCCTCGCCAAAAACCCTAAACTCTTGCGTCCGAGTCGGAAAGGCAGGCCCATGACAAATCGCCCCCCCTTCGAGTTCGATATCCGCGTCTCCTCCGACAAGAAGCGGCGGACGCGCGGCCGGCGCGGCATGTCCGGCGCCTTCGAGACCTCGACGCGCAACTGCGACCATCCGGGATGTTCCGAGGCGGGGCAATACCGCGCCCCCAAGTCGCCCGACCATCTGGACGAATATTTCTGGTTCTGCCGCGATCACGTCCGGGAATACAATCTGAAGTGGAACTTCTTCTCGGGTCAGACCGAGGAGGAATTCCAGAAGATGGTGGACAGCGACCGGGTCTGGAACCGCTCGACCAAGCCTTTCAACAAGCCGGACGGCGAATCGCGCGCCTGGCAGCGGCTGGGCATTCAGGACCCGCTCGAGATCCTGGGCGAGAATGGCACGCAAACTCCCGGCCGCAGCACCGGGCGCAAGCTTCCCCCCACCGAACGCCGCGCGCTCGAGATCCTCGACGCCCGCGATACCTGGACGCGGACCGAGATCCGCAAGCAATACAAGCTGCTGGTCAAGGACCTGCATCCCGACATGAACGGCGGCAAGCGTACCGACGAGGATCGGCTGCAAGAGGTGGTCTGGGCCTGGGACCAGATCAAGGACAGCCGGAACTTCCAGAACTGACCCCTCCGCCCGGCGTGGCGGCGCTTTGCGTCCCGCCCTGCCCGTGTGCCGGCTGGGCCTTGCACCAACGGGCGTAATGTTCCATCACTCGGCGGATGACAACGGGGCGCGGCGGCGCCGAGGGGAATGGACCATGGCTGACGGCACGCTCGACATGAACGCGAAACCGACCGAGGAAATCTCGGTCCGCGAAGTATTCGGCATCGATACCGACATGAAGGTGAAGGCCTTTGCCGAACGCAGCGAGCGGGTTCCGGCCGAGGACACCACCTACAAGTTCGACCCCGACACGACCTTGGCCATCCTCGCGGGCTTCGCCTATAACCGCCGCGTGATGATCCAGGGCTATCACGGCACCGGCAAGTCGACCCATATCGAACAGGTGGCGAGCCGGCTCAACTGGCCCTGCGTGCGGGTCAATCTCGACAGCCATATCAGCCGGATCGACCTGATCGGCAAGGATGCGATC
>JASBUM010000413.1 GCA_030147905.1 Acidimangrovimonas sp. | reverse complement strand
ATCGGCTTGCCGCTACGGTCGAGCCGGATATCCATGTAGCCCTCGGCGCCGTCATCCATCACCCAATGCTCGCACCCGTCCGGGTCGATCCAGATGGTGGGAATGTATTTCTCGCCATACATCTTCTGGCCCGCGCCCGGGCGCGGATCGGCCTTGAGACCCTGCGCCATCGCGCCACTGCCGCCCAGCATCAATGCGACGACCGCCGCACCAATACCCAGCCAGGCCTTGCGCGCCGTCGATCCAACCATGTCCTGCCCCCCTTGAAACGACCGCGCGGAACCGTTTCTGCCCGCCGGCTGACAAATTGCCACTGATATTCCACCAGTCTAGCAAATTTCGTTGATCATTGGCTAGAACACAGCGAAATATTGTATCTGCGCGGGAAACATCGCGGATCAGCAATTGGCGATTGTCCGCGAACTGGCGGCAAAATCGCGCGTAGGACGAAATTCAATCCGTCACGAGAATGCCGCCGAGGGAGTTTGGCGCGGTGTGGGTGATTCTCACGCGGGCGAGATCGCCGCGCGAGATCGAGGCGCCCTCGACATGTACGGCATGCAGATGGTCGGACTTGCCCACCATCTGCCCGGCCTCGCGACCCGGCTTCTCGAAGAGGACCGCGACCTCGCGGCCGACCATCGCAGCCTGCGCCGCGTGCTGCTGCCGGGACAGCAACTCCTGAAGACGCCGCAGCCGATCGTCGGCCGCATCCGCATCCACCGGCGCGCGCTCGGCCGCCGGCGTTCCGGGGCGCGCGGAATACTTGAACGAGAAGGCGCCACCATAGCGCACTGTCTCGACCAGCGCCATGGTGGCGTCGAAATCGGCATCGGTCTCGCCGGGGAAACCCACGATGAAATCCGAGGTCAGAAGGATGTCGGGCCGGGCTGCGCGGATCCGCTCGATCAGGCGCAGATAGGCGGCGGCGGTGTGC
Source organism: Acidimangrovimonas sp. (assembly GCA_030147905.1). The sequence continues at coordinate 748 of JASBUM010000413.1, read as the reverse complement.
TTGCGGTTCATCGCCTTCAGGATCCGGTCCGAACCCGACTGGACCGGCAGATGCAGGTAGGGCATCAGCTTGTCGCAATCGCCATGCGCCGCGATCAGGTCGTCATCCATGTCGTTGGGATGGGAGGTGGTATAGCGGATCCGCGCCAGCCCGTCGATCGCCGCCAACTCGCGGATCAATCCGCCCAAGCCCCGGTCATGGCCGTGATAGGCATTGACGTTCTGCCCCAGAAGGGTGATCTCGCGCACGCCCTGCTCGACCATGCCGCGCGCCTCGTCGAGAATGCGCGCCGCCGGCCGCGAGACCTCGGCGCCGCGGGTATAGGGCACGACGCAGAAGGCGCAGAACTTGTCGCAGCCCTCCTGCACGGTGAGAAAGGCCGACGGCCCCCGCCGCTGCCGGCGCCGGGGGAGATGGTCGAACTTGTCCTCGGCGGGAAAATCGGTCTCGACCGGGCGCGCACCGTCGCGCGCGGCCCGCTCGAGCGCCGGAAGCCGGTGGTAGCTTTGCGGCCCCACGACCAGGTCGACCAGCGGCGCGCGGCGGATGATTTCTTCGCCCTCTGCCTGGGCCACGCAACCGGCGACCCCGATCTTCAGATCGGGCCGCGCAGCCTTCAGCGGCCTGAGACGACCGAGATCCGAATAGACCTTTTCGGCCGCCTTCTCGCGGATGTGGCAGGTATTGAGCAGCACCATGTCCGCCTCTTCGGCGCGGTCGGTGGTGACATAGCCCGACCCTGCCATCG
>JASBUM010000405.1 GCA_030147905.1 Acidimangrovimonas sp. | reverse complement strand
GGCTGATGGCCGGCATCGCCTCGGCCACGCAATCGACGGCCGCCGCCTATGTAGCCGATCTTTCGCCGCCCGAGCGGCGCGCGCGCGGCTTCGGACTGATCGGTGCAGCGTTCGGCGCGGGCTTCATCCTGGGACCCGTGATCGGCGGCCTGCTGGCGGGCTATGGCACCCGCGTGCCCTTCTATGCCGCGGCGCTGATCGGCGCGCTCAACCTTGCGGTGGGCCTGCGCGCCCTGCCCGAGACACTGCCCCGCTCGCGCCGCCGGTCGCTGCGCTGGCGGGCGGCCAATCCCGTCGCACAACTGGGCGATGCCGCGCGCCTGCCGGGTGTCGGCCGGCTGCTCGTCGTCTATGCGGTTCTGGCGATCGCGAATTACGTCTATCCGGCGATCTGGGCCTATTACGGCACCGCCCAATTCGGCTGGAGCGCCGCGATGATCGGGCTGTCGCTCGCCGTCTACGGCGCGGCCTATGCCGCCGTGCAGGCCGGCCTCGTGGGGCCCGTGGTGCAGTGGCTGGGCGGGCGGCGTGCGGTGCTTGCCGGCCTCCTCATCGACGTCGTCGCCCTGATCTTCTACGGTCTGAACGGCAACGGCCTGGCCGCCATCCTCTTCACGCCGTTTGCCGCGCTCGGCAGCATAAGCACACCGGCGCTGCAGGCCCTGGCGTCGCGCGCGGCACCCGACGATGCCCAGGGCGCGCTGCAAGGCGTGCTTTCCAGTCTCAATGCCGTCGCCATGATTCTGGCCCCGCTGCTCTTCACCGCCACTTTCGCCGCCTTCACCCGCCCCGGCACCGCGATCCATCTGCCTGGCGCGCCCTTCCTGCTCGCGGCCGCGATGATGGTCGTTTGCATCGCGGTTTATGTCGCGCGCCCGCATGCCCGCAACACGGCCTGAAGCCAAGCTGAACCCGTTCAAGGGAGGAACGAGATGCAGAAGATCAAAGCCGCCGTCTGCCATGAATTCGGCCAGCCCCTGCGGATCGAAGAGGTGCTGCTTGCGCCCCCCGGCCCCGGCGAGGTCGAGGTGACCATCGACGCCGTGGCGATCTGCCATTCCGACATCTCCTATGCCGAGGGCGCCTGGGGCGGCACCCTGCCCGCCGTCTACGGCCATGAGGCCGCCGGCCGCATCACCGCGCTCGGCCCCGATGCGGGTGACTACGAACTGGACGAGACGGTCATCGTCACACTGATACGATCCTGCGGACAGTGCCCTTCCTGTGCCTCGGGTCACCGCGTTCACTGCGAGACGCGCCCCGATATCGACAGCAGGCCGCTGGCCATGCCGGATGGCTCCACCCTGCAGCAGGGGCTGAAATGTGGCGCCTTCGCCGAGAAGGTCACCGTGGCGGTCTCGCAGATCGCGCGCGTGCCCGCTGGCATGCCGGCGGCCTCGGCAGCCCTGCTGGCCTGCGGCGTGATCACCGGGGTCGGATCGGTCATCAACACCGCCGCCATTCGACCCGGCGAGAACGTCGTGGTGATCGGTGCCGGCGGCGTCGGCCTGAATGCGATCCAGGGCGCGCGCATCGCGGGCGCTGCGCGCATCATCGCGGTCGACATGAATGACGAGAAACTGGCCGCGGCGCGCGAATTCGGCGCCACCGACGCGATCCGCGGCGACCAGCCCAAGCCCTGGTCCGCGGCGCGGGCGATCACCGGGCGCGGTGCCGATGCGGTTTTCGTCAGCGTCGGCGCGATCGGCGCCTATGAAACCGCCCTGCGCTATCTCGCGCCGCGCGGACGGATGGTGATGGTGGGCATGCCCCACAGCGGACAGACCGCAAGCTATGAGCCGGTGATCGTCGCGGCCACCGGGCAGGCCATGCTGGGCGCGCTTATGGGCGATACGGTGCTGGCGCGCGACATCCCGTGGATGGCCGATCTTTACGGCCAGGGCCGGCTGAAGCTCGACGAACTGGTCACCCGGACCTGGCGACTCGACGAGATCAACGAGGCTATCGCCGACACCAAGGCCGGCAAGGCGCGGCGCAACGTCATCCTGTTCTGAAGGAGAGCGACCGCCATGCGCCTACGCGACCTGGAAACCTTCGTCGTCGCTCCGCCCGCACCCGGCTGGGGCGGCCGGTACTGGATCTTCGTCAAGCTCACCACCGACGACGGCATCACCGGATATGGCGAATGCTACGCCACCGCGGTGGCGCCCGAGGTGATCTGCGCTGTAATCGCCGATGTCTTCGCACGCCACATGGAGGGCGAAAGCCCCGAAGATCTCGAGAAGATGTATCGGCGCGCCTATTCCTCGGGCTTCACTCAACGCCCCGACCCTACCGTGATGGGCGCCTTCTCGGGGCTTGAGATCGCGTGCTGGGACATCCTCGGCAAGGCCCGCAACAGACCGGTCTGGGCCCTGCTGGGCGGGCGGATGAACGAACGCATCCGCTCCTATACCTACCTCTATCCCGAGCCGGACAAACCGGACCCGGATTTCTGGATTTCGCCCGATCTCGCCGCACAGGCGGCCGCGCGCTATGTCGCCGCGGGCTTCACCGCGGTCAAATTCGACCCCGCCGGACCCTACACGATCCACGGGGGCCATCAGCCCGCCATGTCCGACATCACCCGCTCGGTCGCTTTCTGCAAGGCCATCCGCGAGGCGGTGGGAGACCGCGCCGACCTTCTCTTCGGCACCCACGGACAGTTCACCACCGCCGGCGCGATCCGTCTGGGTCAGGCGCTCGAACCCTTCGCGCCCTTGTGGTTCGAGGAGCCGATCCCCCCCGACAACCTCCTTGAATTCGCCGAGGTCGCCCGCGCGGTGCGTATCCCGCTGGCCACCGGCGAGCGGCTGACCACCAAGGCCGAATTCGCGACACTCCTGCGCAGTGGCGGGGCGCGGATCCTGCAACCCGCGCTTGGCCGGCTCGGCGGGCTGCTGGAGGGCAAGAAGCTTGCCGCCATCGCCGAGGTCTTCAACGCCGAGATGGCGCCGCATCTCTACGCGGGACCGGTCGAATGGGCGGCGAACATCCATCTCGCGACCGCAATCCCCAACCTGCTGATGGCCGAGACCATCGAGACCGGCGGCGCCTTTCATCTCGCACTGATCGGCCACACGATCACGTGGGAAGACGGCTACATCCTGCCACCCGAACGCCCCGGCCTCGGCATCGCCTTCGACGAGGATCTGGCCCGTGCGCATCCCTATGCCGGCGACAAGCTGCACCTCGAAATGCAGCTGACCCCTTGCGACTACCGCCACGAAAACCGTTTCGAGGGCGGCGCGCCCTCCCTGCCCGGCGCGCGCTGACCGGGCCAAGGATCGCCCTCCCCCGATCTTTCGTTCGAAAATATCCCGCGGGGGCGCGGGGGTGCGAAACCCCCGCCCCGACATCCGCGCCCCCCGCGCGGCAAAGCGCACGCGCCGCCACGGCGCGCCCGCGCATATTCGAATCCGGCGCGCCGGCCGCCCTGCGGCCCACTCCCTGCGGCTCACGCCCTGCGGGCCCACACCCTGCGCACCACGCCCCACGCCCCCGGCCGGCAGGCGCCAGGCGCAGGCGCCCCTTGAACCGTCGGTTTTGCAAACCTACACATTAATCGGTGCAAATCCGGAAACCGCCATGACCACGCAAAAGCTCTATGCCGGCGTCAAGCTGCGCGAGATTCGCGGCCGGCTCGGCCTGACACAACGCGTCTTCGCCGAACGGCTGGGCATCTCCCTGCCCTATCTCAACCAGATGGAAAACAATCACCGGCCGGTCTCTGCGGCGGTGGTCCTGGCGCTTGCCCGCGACTTCGGCTGCGATGTCGGCGAACTTGCGGCCGGCGATGCCGAACGACTGGTCACCGACATGAACGAGGCACTTTCCGATCCGGTATTCGGCGGTCGTATCCCGCCCCTGGGCGATCTGCGCCTGGCTGCCTCCAACGCACCCGCCCTCGCCCATGCTTTCCTCGCGCTGCACCGCGCCTACCGCGAAGGACATGAACGGCTCGCCTCGCTCGACGAGGCGCTGGGGCGAGAGGATCGCCCCGCCCGTCCCTCGCC
>JASBUM010000403.1 GCA_030147905.1 Acidimangrovimonas sp. | reverse complement strand
CTTCTGCCATTCCAGCCGGGCGAAGCCGCGCTTCGTGCGCACCGTGACCAGCTGCTCGGCGACGAACTGCTTCAGCCATTCGTTCTCGACCCAGTGCGGCAGGTGCACCGAGCCGGGCGGGAACGCCGCCCCGTCGGCCATGTCCTCCTCGGTCGGGCGTGCCAGCCGCAGGAAGCGGTATGTCTCGGCCTTGAAGGTCGAGACCGCCACGGTCCAGAGCCGGGCTCCGCGCCGGAGGCGTTTCCCGCCCTCGGTCGCATCGACGAAGGTTGGGCCCGACACCGGGCTCGAGCGGTTGAACCCCTCGACACCCTTGACCGGCGACACCTGGCCGAACCCCTGCGCCCGCGACCAGGCATAGACCGCCGGGGCCTCGTAGCCCGTGTCGATGGCGAGCCGCGCGATCCGAAGATGCGCCCCGCGTTCGTGTGGCCATGACCGGTCGAGCAGCGCGGTCAGTTCAGACCAGGCATCATGCCGATCCGGCCCGCCGTCGATCACGACATGGTCGACGAGCCAGCTTTCCAGTCCGCGACCCCAGGCCCAGACATCGATCTCGATCCGGTCTTTCTGCACGTCGGCCCCTGCAGTTAGGAACAGCCCACCCGCCGGCACGGTGCCGGATGTCCAGCGCTCGCGGCGGTCGTAGAGCCGCTGCCAGTCCGGTGCTTCCCCGGTTTCGACCCAAGTCTCGCCGAGGATCGTGTTGCGGAACGCCTTGATCGCCTCGTCCGACCCCTGAGCCGCGTCCCATGACCGCACGATCCGCTCCCAGCTCAGCCAGCCGATCGGCGAATAGAGCGCCGAGAGGTGGTAGCCGACCGTCGTCGGATCGGCGGCGGTCGCGGTCGCCCGCCATTCGCCGCCCCCCAGCATCGCCGTCTTGTGGTGTTCCGCGATGGGCTGCTCGCAGCCCTCGCAGTGATATTCCGCCGTCTCCGGGCGGCCCTTCTGCCAGCGCAGCCGGTCGAATTTCAGCCACTGCATCGCCCCGCAATGCGGGCACGGCACGAAGAACCGGCGCTGGTCAGAGGCCTCGAACTCCCGCTCGATGCGCGACAGCCCCCGGATCGTCGGCGTTGATATCAGGAGCACCTTCCGCCGATGGGCGAAGGTCAGCGACCGCGCCTCGGCCAGCGTGACGGGATCGCCTTCCTCGTCGGCCGATGCCGGATAGGCGTCGACCTCGTCGAGGAAGATGTACCGCGCGGGCGTGGAGCGCAGCCCGACCGCCGAGTTCGCTCCGGTCATGATCAGGATGCCGCCCGCGAACTCCTTCGATAGCATCGTATTGCCCGCGTCGCGCGACCGGGCGGGCTTCACGCGGTCCCGCAGCTCGGGGCTCTCGTCGATCAGCGGGTCGATCCGCTGGCGCGAGTTGCGCTTGGCCAGTTCCACCGTGGGCTGGACCGCAAGCATCGGACCCGGCGCCTGGTGGATGGCGAACCCGATCCAGTTGTTGCCCGCCTCGGTCGCCCCGACCTGCGCAGCCTTCATGAACACGATCCGCTGCGTGGGATCGCCGGGCGACAGCCGGTCCATGATCTCGCGCATGTAGGGCGTGCGGACCGTCCGGTACCGCCCAGGCTCGGCCGCGGCGCGGCCCGAGAGCATCCGGTGCCGGTCCGCCCATTCCGAGACGGTCAGGTCCGGGTCGGGTCGCAGCCCGTTGCCCCAGGCGCGCAGGATCTCGCCCGCGCCGTCGAAGTCGGTCAGCGCGTCATCTTCACCGGAAGTCGGGCCGGACCTCGGCGAGTTCGTCGAGGTGGGCGCGTACATGTTTCTCCAGGACCTTCTGCATCGCGGCTGGCTCCACGGTGATCTGTTGACCCGTCGCGTCGCTGCACGAGGCCGAGAGCTCGGCCGCCATCAGCGCCGCGGCGCGCGCAGGCCAGTTCACCCACGTGTCCCGTTCCTCCCGCGCCAGCCGGAACACCAGCGCCAGCGCGCGGGCCCGCTCGATCAACTCCCCCTTCAGCTTCTGGAGCCGGATGCGCCGTTCCTGCGCCTTCAGCACCTCGTTCGCGGTCTTCGCCTGCAGGAACGTGGTGCCGCCACCAACTGCTGGAACCGCCAGACCCTGTTCGCGCAGCGTGTCGCCAACCGCGGCGACCGCCGCCTCGGGGACCGGCTTCAGCTTCGGCGCGGGCGGCTTTCTCGTCTTCGACGGATCCGTCGACTCGGCACGTCTGGCGTCGCTGGCGGCCGCGTTGATGCTGCCGTCCGGATAGAGGACCAGCCGCTCGGCCGCCTTCGCCTTCTGGATCGCGCCCCGAGACAGCCCGACATGGGCGGCGTACTGGCGCTCGCTCATGCCCTGCATCGACAGCTCCGATTATCATTCAAGATCATGCGCTTATCGAGTTGATAAGCCTCGCCAGCGGAGCGAACGTCACTCCAACGAAGCGATGCAACTCACCACGGAGCCACGACGATGACCACCCGCCTGAACCCGATCACCACCCCGCGCCACGAACTCCGCGCCGAGAAGGCGCGCCGGAACAAGGAAGCCGCGCTCGCGGCCTTCATCGGCAAGAAGGCCGAGATCGACGAGATGCTCGCCCGCCTGCAGGCGCTCAGCGACGACCATTTCAACTGCGCCCCTGACGAGGCGGGCTGGGCCATGGTCGGCACCCTCGAACACTACGCCAGCCTCCTGAAGCGCATCACCGACAGCGCGTTCGGCGAGGGCGAGCACGCCCGCTGATCTCCGGCACCGCCGGAACTCCCGCCGCGCGCCCTGCGCGGCTCGGGGTCGTAGAAGGCGCCGCATGACGCGGGCCCGAATACGGGGACGACCCAATGACCAAGCTTTCCGATA
>JASBUM010000401.1 GCA_030147905.1 Acidimangrovimonas sp. | reverse complement strand
GCACCTGCGGCGGCCAGCTTCGACCAATATCGCGATTTCGAGAAGCGGGGCGAGGATTTCATCGAGCGGGTCGCGGCGCTGATGGCGCGCTGATACCGGCCGGATCTGGACGTGGCGGGCCTTCGCGCCGGGGGCGGACCTGACGCCGCGCAGTCGGCAGTGGCGTGGAAGCCAAGCGGAGCGCATCGCGCCCGACGATGCGGCATGATGCGACCGCCGCGCGGCGAGGCCGCCACATGACGGAACCGGCTACGCGACCGGCAAAGCGGGGCGGGAACGGGGCCGGGGCGGACGGGATGTAGCGGGCGGCGGTCCCTCACGCAGGCGCCGGTTGCGAATGGCGGTCCGCGAATGGCGCAAGCCCCGCCCGCGGATGGACCCGGCCGCCCGCGCCCGCCGATGGCCCGCGTTCCGTGGCCCGATGCGCCCCAACGGTGCGCCCTGATGACGCGCCCTGATGATGCGCCCCGGTGCGGTGAAAGGATGCAGCCCGCGGGCCGCATCACTTCCCGAAGAGATCGCCCTGTGGCCTCGCGCCGGGCTGGGTGCCTCCGGTGGGGCTTGGTGCCGGCGCATCCAGCCCCATGTGCCGCCACGCCTTGGCGGCCAGCATGCGCCCGCGCGGGGTGCGCGCGATCAGACCCTGCTGCAGCAGAAACGGCTCGATCACTTCCTCGATCGCGTCGCGCGTCTCCGACAGGCCGGCGGCGATCGTTTCCACCCCGACCGGACCGCCGCCGTAATTTTCGGCCATCAGGTGCAGGTAGCGCCGGTCGGCGCCGTCGAGGCCGATGTGATCCACGCCAAGACGCGTCAGCCCGCGGTCGGCGATCGCCCGGGTGATGCGGCCGCCACCCTCGACCAGCGCGAAATCCACCACCCGCCGCAGAAGCCGCCCGGCGATCCGCGGCGTTCCCCGGGCGCGGCGCGCGATCTCGCGGCTGCCGTCGGGCTCGCACGGCACCTGCAACAGCCGCGCGCTGCGGATGACGATCTCGTCAAGCTCGTCGATGGTGTAGAACTGAAGCCGCGTGGGGATGCCGAAACGGTCGCGCAGCGGGGTCGTCAGCAGCCCCAGCCGGGTGGTCGCGCCGATCAGCGTGAAGGGCGGCAGGTCGATGCGCACGGTCCGCGCGGCCGGCCCCTCGCCGATCACCAGATCAAGCGCGAAATCCTCCAGCGCGGGATAGAGCACTTCCTCGACCGCGGGGTTGAGCCGATGGATCTCGTCGATGAACAGCACATCCCGAGGGTCGAGATTGGTCAGGATCGCGGCAAGGTCGCCGGCCTTGGCCAGCACCGGCCCCGACGTCATGCGAAAGCCCACGCCCAGTTCACGCGCCATGATCTGGGCCAGTGTGGTCTTGCCCAGCCCCGGCGGGCCGTGAAACAGCGTGTGATCCATCGCCTCGCCCCGCATCCGCGCGCTTTCGATGAATACGGCGAGATTGGCGCGCGCCTCCGACTGACCGATGAATTCGGCAAGACGCTGCGGCCGCAGGGCGCGGTCGTTATCCTCGGGCAGCGGCTCGGGGCGCAGGGCCGGATCGGACTGGATATTGTCGGAACCGGCGGTTCCGCTCTGGGCCGGGTCGAGCAGGGCCGGATCGCTTCGGGGTGGTTCTTGGTCGGGCATCACTGGATGTCGCTTCGGGCTGGGCCGAGCTTCGCCGGAAAGCGGGGCGGGCGCAAGCGAAAGGCGTCCGGTGATGCGCGGGCCGCGCGCCCGGACGGCCTTGGGCCCTAGCGCCAGGGGCCGTCGGCTCGGCCTTCTCCGCGCCGGCGTCGATGACCCGCGACTGGCACCGAACCGGGACCCGGCGCCGGGCTGCGTGCCGGATCGACGGGCAGAGGCGCCGTGACCCGCTCGGCGGGGGCAGGGGCAGGGGCGGGGGCGGAGAGGGCCGGCGTCGCGGCGGGCGGCGTGGCGACCTCGTGCAACCGCGAGTCGGCCCGGTCCCCGGCCCGATCCGCGGCCCAGTCCCCGGCCCAGTCGATGCCGCCGGTGTCGCCCGCCGCATCCGTCTCCGCTATCGCGCGCAGGCGGGCAATGCGGTTCTCGGTGCTGGGATGGGTGGCGAAAAGCCGATCATGCGGGAGGGCGTGCAGCGGGTTGATGATGAACATGTGCGCCGTGGCCGGGTGCCGTTCCGCGGCCGGGTTGTCGACGCGTTGTGCCAGCGCCTCTATCCGCGACAGGGCGGAGGCAAGCCACATCGGCTGTCCGCAAATCTCGGCGCCGAGCCGGTCGGCCTCGTATTCCGGGGCGCGGCTGATGGCCATCTGCACCAGCCCGGCGGCCAGCGGCGCAAGGATCATCATCGCCAGCGATTCGATCAGCCCCGGGCCGTTGCGATTGCCGCCGCGGAAGAAGAAGGCGAAATTGGCCAGCATCGCGATGGCGC
>JASBUM010000398.1 GCA_030147905.1 Acidimangrovimonas sp. | reverse complement strand
CGGAGGGAGGATGGTAGCGGAGGAGGGACTTGAACCCCCGACACGCGGATTATGATTCCGCTGCTCTAACCAACTGAGCTACTCCGCCGTACGGGCGCGTAGGTAAAAGACCGCCCGGGAAGCGTCAAGGGGAAAAGCATCCGCGGTCCGGCGGCGTCCTCACGCAGCTGTCAGCCGCGGTGCGCACCGGTGTCAGGCAGCCGTCAGGCTCGCGCACTATATCAGCCGGGAACGAGCAAAATCAGCCAGGGAATTCATAATGATGCGCGTTGATGATAGCGGTTCCACCGACGCCCCCGGACGCCACCCGCTGGCGACCCGTCTGTTTCATGCCGCGCTGGCGGTGACGATCGTCACGCAACTGCTCACCAGTCTGGTGATGCGGCTGCCGTTCCGGGGGCGGCCGGCCAATGTCTTCTTCACCATCCACCAGTATTCGGGCTACGCCGCGCTGGTTCTGGCATTCCTGTTCTGGGTCAACATCCTGCGTCGTCGTCGCGGGACGGCGCCTGGCGCGCTGATGCCCTGGTTCTCGGTCGCGGGTCTGCGCGCGCTGCAAGATGACATCCGGCTTCACCTGGCCTTTCTGCGCCGGCTGCGCCTGCCGCCGCATGAGGGGTCGGCGCCCCTGGCCTCGGCCATCCACGGGCTGGGGCTTGCTCTGATGACCACGCTCGCCGTCACCGGCGCATTCGGTGTGCTGATGCTGAACGCGGGCTACCGGGGCTCGGCGCTGGTCTGGGCGGATCTGCAGGTTCACGGCGCGCTGGGCAATCTGGCCTGGGCCTATCTGTTCGGTCATGTCGGGCTGGTGCTGATCCAGCACCTGAGCCGCAACATGCCCCTGGGCGTGATGTGGTCGTTCCGGGCCGACGGCCCCCATGCCGACGCCCCCCATGCCGGCGCCCCCCGGACCGATGAGCGGGAGCCCGGCGCGCGGCCGGTCGCGGTTCCGGTCGAGGATGCAGCCCGCGCCGACCGCCCGCGCCGGCGCGCCTAGCGTCCCATCATCCCGCGTGCCCCCCCCGAGATCAGCAGCGTGACATCGCGAAGCGCGGTGATCGGGGGCAGGGCGCCGGGCACGGCGAAATAGCGCGAACGCCAGACCGGGCCAAACTTTTGCTTGAACGCCCGCAGACCGGCGAAATTGTAGAATGCGCGACCGTATTTGAACAGAACCGAACCGAAACGGTTCCACAGACGCGCGCCATATTTCACCTCGAGTCCCGCCAGCGGCGCCATGCCGAGGCTGAAGCGTGCGACACCCTCGTCGCGCAGATGCTCCATCAAGGCCACGAACAGGAACTGCATGACGTTGGTTGGCGCCTCTGTCGTGTAGCGCATCAGATCGATGGTGGCGCATTGCCGGGTATCGGTCTCGAGGATGTTGGCGAAGGCCACGATCCGCCCCTCCCGGCGCACCAGCGCCAGCCGGAAGCGCTGGAGGTAGTCGGGGCTGAACCGTCCGACGGAGAATCGCTTTTCCCGACCGCGCTTGCCCGCCAGCCAGGTCGATGACACGGCGGAAAGCTCCGCGATCAATTCCGGCGAATGGGGCGGGGTCACGACCTCGAGGCTCACGCCTTCGCGCAGCGCCTGGTTTTGCGCCGCACGCATCGCCTTGAAGCGCCGACCGCCAAGCGAGAAGTCCCGAAGCTCGACGGTGGCCTCCTCCCCGATCTTGTTGACCGTCATGCCCATCTCGACCCAGACGGGCAGATAGGTGTCGGTCACCTCGTAGAAGACCGGCCGGCAGCCCGCGGCATAGGCGGCGTCGAAGAAGGCCCAGGCAAGGTCGCGCACGGCTGCACTCTCGCCCACCGGGTCGCCATAGGCGATCCAGGACTTGCCCTGCACGGCATACATGATGAAGGCGTTGTCCGTCTCCGAAAAGAAGAACCGCTTGTCGCCGGTCAGGGCCAGATTGGCCAGAGGGGCGTTCTGGCGGCGGATGATCGCCTCGGCCCGGGCAAGCGCGTCGGGTTCGGGCGGCACGCTGCGAACCGGGGCGGGCTGCAACGCCAGGTAGATCAGCGCGAAGGTCATCAGTGCGCTCGCCATCAGTCCCGCGCGCAGGGCCCGCGGGGCGTTGGCGGTCGAGGAGAAGCGCAGAAGGATCTCATGCGAATAGGGGGTATTCTCCTGCATGAAGATGACGAAGATGACCGCCGAGAGCGCGATGGCGAAGATCAGGGCGAACCAGCCCGGCGAAAGCAGGTTCTGCGTCAGGCGCGCGGCGCGGTAGAATTCGCCCCTGATCGGCCAGATCAGCAATGCCGCCGCGCCCAGGATCGCCGCGCTGGAATAGTCGAGCCCGTTGAGAACCGAGGCGAAGACACCGCCCAGCAGCGCCGCCTCGGTCAGCCAGAAGGCCGCCGAGATCCGCCGGATCAGCCCCTGCGCCAGCAGGATCATCACCACACCCAGCGCCGCCGACAGCATCGCCCCGCCTTCGAGGAGCATCGCGGTCAGAAGATCGTTGGGATTGACCTGGCTGGGCCGGACCGCTGGCATCAGCGCCAGCAAAAGCAGGTAGACGCCCAGCCCCAGCCCCGTGGCGCCGACCGCGGCCGGCGCAATGGAATTCATCGCCCGGCTGACGGGGGCCATGGTTTCCGACATCTCGCCGAACAGTCGCGCGATCGGGCCGCGCGCAAGCCGCGCCTCGTTGATCGAGATCACCACCATCGCAAGGCAGAAGGGCACGAGATAATAGATGATCCTGAACAGCAGCAGCGCGACCGCGGCCGCCTCGATGCTGACGCTGGGCGGCAGGGCCGCGATCACCACGCTTTCGAAGACCCCGATGCCGCCCGGAACATGGCTGAGAACGCCGATCATCCCGGCGGTGGCGAAGATCACCAGAAAGGTGATGAAGTCGGGCGCACCTGCCGGCATCAGGACGTAAAGCGCAAGCGCCGCCATGCAGGTGTCGAGCGCGGTGAAGCAGAGCTGACCGGCCAGGATGCCGGGAGACGGCGCACGCAATTCGAACCGCCACAGCCGCAGCGCCCTTCCCGATACCGATGCCGTGATCAGCAGGGCAAGGGTGATCGCCAGCGCGCCCAGCGCCATGATGCGGATATGGCCCGGCGCGATGGTGGTGAATTCGACCAGCGAGGCCGGGTGGACGGCCAGCGCGGCAAGACCGATGACGCTGATGCCCAGCCCGAAGGCCAGCGAGACGAAGGTGGAGATCGCCGCGACTTCCAGCGCATTGATGCCGAATGCTGAGTAGATGCGGTAGCGCACCGCCCCGCCGGACAAGACCGAGATGCCGATGGTGTTGCCCATCGAATAGCCCAGGAAACCGCCCATAGCGACCACCGGGAACGGGATCTTGCGCCCGATGTGGCGCAGCGCCGACCAGTCGTAACCGATCAGCGCCATGTAACCCGCCGCCGTGGCCGCCAGTGCCCCGGCGATCGCCGCGCCCGGCATGGCGCGCGCACCCGCCACGACGTCGCGCAGGTTGATCGGCGCCAGCAGGTGGAACAGCGCGCCGATTCCCGCTGCGAACAGCGCGATGCCCACGATGAAGGGCGCGGCCTTCGACAGCCGCTCACGCCAGGGGCGCGGCTCTGCCGTGGATTGCTCGGGCTCTTGGTTCATCAATGTCCCAACGGGTCCAGGCTTTCTGGCGCACCCCACATAGCGCCAGAACGGCGATACGGCGGTGCGACCTGCTTCGCCGGGCGAGATGTGCCGCAATGCGCGGCAAAATCAAGTGCGACGTCGCGCCCCTGCGGCATCTTGCCGGCGTCGGGCCGGCGCGGCGCGCGGCCCTCGGGTCCAGCGCAAGGCACAACCGCGCCACCACGGCCGCCGGCCCGGTCTATTCGGATCCCTGACATTCGGCCGCAGGCCTTGCATCCCGGTTCGCCGTCGCGCGACGCCCCGCCTGCCACCACGCATCAGGCCGACAGCAGACGCAACCCTTGCGTGACATCGGTGCGCACCGCAAGCCGCAATCCCGGCTCGTCGCCCGCGCGCAGGGCCGCGAGGATCATCCGGTGGTGCTGGGGGGGCTCGCTGCGCCGCAGCCGGCCGTAGAGCGCCCGCATCGTAGGGCCGAGCTGCAGCCACACGGTTTCGGCGATCGCCAGCATCGCGGGCGCCTGGGCGCGCAGATAAAGCGTGCGGTGAAACTCGAGGTTGCTGCGGATATAGCCCACGGCATCTTGCTGGGTGACGGCTTCGGCGATCGCGTCGTTGATCGCCTGAAGTCGGTCGATCAGGGCGAAATGCGCGCGCGGCAGGGCGCGACTGGCCAGTTCGGGTTCCAGAAGGGCGCGGATCGTCGCCATTTCCTCGATCCGGTCGCCCGACAGTTCCGGGGTCGATACCCGACCGGAGGATGACATCGTCAAGGCGCCTTCCGCGACCAGCCTCCGCACCGCCTCGCGCGCGGGCGTCATCGAAACGCCGTAGCTTGCCGCGACACCCCGCAGGGTCAACGGCTGGCCCGGGGCCAGTTCGCCATGCATCACCCGCATCCGCAGGGCGCGGTACAGTCGGTCATGCGCCGCCGGGGCGCTGTCGGAGGGGCGGGATTGCAGCAGCATGGCTCGATGTGATCACGTTTTCCGCCCCCGTCAATCCTCAAAAGCCGTCAATCCTCAAAAGCGGGCTCGCGCCCCTCCGCTCGCACCCCGCTCGCACCATGGCGGCGAAGGCCGCGCCGCGGTCGGCGTGCGCGCAGGTAGGTGCGGCCAGGTATCGTGCGCGCGCGGGTCAGGTCCTGACGGGTCAGGTCCCAAAGCGAAAGCGGTGGAGCGAGCCGCCGTTGCGGCGCAGCCACCGCCGGGCACCATCATGTCCGGGCAGAAGTGATTCGAGACAGGCCCAGAAGGCGGGCGCGTGATTCATTTCGGCCAGATGGGCGACCTCATGCGCCGCAACATAGTCCAGCACCGCCGGCGGCGCCATGATCAGGCGCCAAGAAAACATCAGGTCTCCCTGCGCCGAACAGGAGCCCCAGCGTGCGCGCGGATCGGCCAGGCGGATCTTGCGGTAGGGCTTGCCGAGCGTGCCCGCGTGCCGGCTGCAGGCGGCCTGGAGCCGCTGCCGGGCGAGCGCGCGCAGAAAGCCCGCCACCCGGCGTCCCGCGCCGCCTGCGTCGCCGCAGACCAGCAGCCGTTCGCCGTCGAGCCGCGGCGGACCCGCGCCCGGACGCGCCACGATCAGGCAGGTCCGGCCCTCGATCGGCAGTTCGCTGCCGAAGCTCACCGCGCATGGGGCCGGCACGCCGGCCAGCGCATCCGCGATCCAGTCGCGATGCGCCCGCACGAAGGCCAGCGCCTCGGTCTCGCGCGCGGCGGCCGGCATGGTCAGCGTCACCCGCCCGTCGATTTGCGACACCCGCAGCGACAAGCGCCGTGCCTGGCGCGATCGACGCAATCGCAGGTCGAAATCGGGCATTGTCGCGCCCTTGTCCATGAGCCCCCCTCAGTCGTTGCGCGTGTCCCGCCGCCGGCGACCGGGGCGGTGTCGTGCCGATCGCGGCAAGACGTGATGCCGTGGGTTGGAAAAGGCTTTGACACTATGTTTTACTTGTGGCAAGTGCCCTCGACTCTCAGAATGCCTATCACTTCAAGGGGACGATCAATGCCCAATCCCGAATGGGGCGTAAAGCGTGTATGCCCGACCACCGGCCTGCGTTTCTACGATTTGAACCGTTCGCCCGTCGTCAGCCCCTATACGGGCGAAGTCGTCGAGATCGACACCGCGCGGCGCAAGGTCGCCGTATCCGCGGGACGCGGAATCGCGGCCAAGGAGAAGAGCCCGGTGGCCGAGACGACCGATACCGATGATGATCTGCTGGTCGACGATGCGGCCGATGACGCGGATCTCGACGACGATCTGCTTGACGACGACGAGGATGACACGGTTTCGCTCGACGAGCTCGCGGACGTCTCCGACGACGAGGATTGAGCGAAGCGACCTGAGGTGCGGAAGCCGGATTTTTCTCTTGCACCGGCGCCCGCGCTTCATTAGATACGCCGAGCGTTCCGAAGGGAACGCCGACCCGGTGGGGCCATAGCTCAGATGGGAGAGCGCTTGAATGGCATTCAAGAGGTCGGGGGTTCGATTCCCCCTGGCTCCACCAAATAAAGCAAGACCTTAGAGGGCGCCCGTTGCGGCGCCTTTCTTGTGTCCGGCTGGCCCGTCATCAGATCGCTTCGCGTCGGCCGGCCTGCCGCGCGGCTGTTGTCCGCAGCACGGATGTCATTGATCGCATGCGCAGCCGGGCGGTCTGTGGCAGCGTCGCTCGCGGCTGATGCAGCCGTCGCCGCAGGCCCGGCCGCGGTTGCAGATTCGGCAGCAGCGCGCCGCTTCCCGCTCCGCGGGCGCCAGGGATTTCCGGGCAGTGAATTCATGGGCGCGGATCCGTGCCAGAAGGTCCTGCCGCAGCGGATTCTGCCCCCGGCCCGCCGAAGACAGGGGCAATGCGGCGAAGATCTGCGCCGACGACCCCAGAAGAAGCACCAAGAGGATGGCCACCTGCCGAAGCATCGGTCCCTCGTCACCGTCAAGCTGCGCAATCCTGCCACGGCACGGTGCCGCAGCCAAGGCAGACCCCGCGGTACCACCGGTCTTGGCGGGCGGCGCATCCGCCTACGCCGCCCGCGGCATATCCGGCCGCCCCGCTCAGAAATGAACGGTCGGATTCTTGTTGTCGATCAGGTCGATCACGGCCGAGCGCGCGTTGGCCGGAATGCGGATGTCGACCATCGCGCCGAGCCGCATCTTCATCACCCCGTCGACCACCTTGCCCGAGTTCTTCGCCCAGGGCTCGAAGAAGCTTTTGACTACCATGATCTGGGGCGCCTTCTGCTCGATCCTGGTGCCATCGGCCAGGGTGAAGGTGATCGCGCGCACATAGGCCGATTTCGCCGATGGACCGGCATCGACATAGAGACGCGCCTCGTCGGATTTGCCCGGCACCTTCAGCGCCGAGATGTGATACATGCCGGCGTTGGTCAGCTTGTGGAAATTGAAGATGCCGAAGAAGTAGCTGTAGAAGCCGACCGTCACCACCACGGACGCCACGGTCAGCGCCAGGCTGACGCTGCGGTTGAAATATTGCGCGAAATCGTCGCGCTCCAGCAGATGGTCGAGCGAATAGATCCCGCCACCATAAAGCATCACGCTGACCGATATGGCGAAGCCCAGCGCGGCCATCGTCCATTCGTCAAGGCATTCGTAGCCCATCCAGCCGAAGATCAGCATCAGGGCCAAGTTCAGCAGCAGCGATCCAAGGCCCATCAGGCGCGAGGCGATGCCCAGCATCAGGGCAAGCCCCACCACCACCTCGGCCGTGGACATCAGATAGACGGACCATTCCGCGACGAACGGATGGTTCAGCACCCAGTGGATCGCGGGCTCGAGCGGCGAGCCCGGCGCGGCCTCGACAAGCTTGTTCGACAGGTGACCCGCGCTGGTGATGTCGAGCTTGGCCGGCACGTTGACGAAGCGTCGCCAACCGCCCATGAAAAAAACGAATCCCATCGTGATCGCCGAAGCTCGTATGGCCAGGTCGCGCGCGAAATTGTCGCCGGCCGTCTTTGACATGTGCATGATTTGGTCCTTCGATGCCGTCCCGGCGCGAGCGGCGGCCGGGGCTGATGTTGTCGCTGGTCCGGACGTGACGAAAGACGCGGCAATACCGCGTTGTCCGCCCCGCCCGGACATCCATGGCCTAGGCGGGCGTGGCTCTCGAAACCTTGAGGCATGTCAAAAAAGGAATGTTTTCGGGGGACGTATCGTCGCAGGGGCGCATGTCGGCACCCGGGTCGCGCCGCACGGGCTGGCGGCGCGGGGGCGGCAGCACCCTGCCATCCCCGCGCCTGCGGCCCGCTCAGGCAGAGGGACCGCCCTGCATGCGCGCAAGGAATTCCAGCACCATGGCCGCAGTCCAGGTGAACTGGGTGCCGCCGCAGGGCGCGCCGGTGATCGGGTCGTAATATTCGGCGAAGCCGCTTGCCGTCATCAACGCGATGGAGGCCTCGGCCAGGGCCTGGGCGGTGCGGGGCGCGGCCTGTTCCAGCCCGTCGGCAACCAGATAATTG
Source organism: Acidimangrovimonas sp. (assembly GCA_030147905.1). The sequence goes on along the minus strand of JASBUM010000398.1, from coordinate 4,393 downwards.
ACGATCAGCCAGGCCGGCCCGCGCCAGTAACGCCGCGCGTCGAAACGGGAATCGGCGGGGTCGTGGCTGGGCAGCAGATGGCGCACCCGGCCCCCGATCTCATCCACCCGCGCGGCCAGCGCGCGCAGACGCGGCGCCGGCAGCGGTGCGAAGGCGGCGATCAGCCCACCCACGGAGGCGCTGTCGATCAGCCCGCCGGTCGCGCGGTCACGGCACAGATACTGGCCGTGCCTGTCGCTCCACAGCCCCTCCATCGCCGTCAGGCCGGCCGCGCCGCGGGCGCGGTTCGCGCGCGCGATCTCGGGCAGGTCCAGCGCCTCGGCCACCGCCGCCAGATCAAGGCAGGAACGGATCAGGATCGCGTTGAAGCCGGGGTCGATGACGCGGAAGGGAGAGGTATCGTGCAGGCGTGCATTGTCCCAGTCCTGGGCGCGGAAATGCTCGACCAGCCACAGGTAGCGGTCGTATTGATCCTTCGTCGGGCGCATCGAGGCATCGGCATGGTCGAGATCGCGCCGGATATAGGGGCTTACGCCGTCGGTCGGCACGCGATCGAGCGCGTCATCCCAGTCGATGGAATTGTCGCGCCCCGATTCCCATGGGTGGATGATCGCCACCAACCCCTCGGCGCCCGGATCGCGCATGCTGTAGAACCAGTCGTGCCAGCGGTCGATTGCCGCCACCAGTGGCGCGGCGCGGCGGCGCGCCTGTTCACGGTCGCGGGCGCGCTCGAACAGCCGGAGCAGCGCGAAGCCCGCCACCGGCGGCTGGGTGATGCCCGATGTCGGCACGGGGCGCCCGCTTTGCCACACGTCGGGGCCGGGGAAATAGCCGTCGTCATGCTGGTGAAAGACGATATGCGGCACCATTCCGTCGGGCCATTGATGGGCGAAGAGCGTCTCGATCTCGGTCCAGGCGCGGCCCTCGTCGAGCCACGCAAGGCCCAGCGCGGTCAGGCAACTGTCCCAGTTCCACTGGAAAGGGTAGAGCCCCTTGGTGGGCACGGTGTAGCTGCCGCGATCGTTCTCGCGCAGAATGGCGCCGGCCGCGGCTGCGAGGCTCATGGGGTCTTCGATCATAGGTGTTTCCTCTCAGGCCGGGATCGCCAGGCCGGTTTCGGTATCGAACCAACGCGCGCGGCCCGGCAGCGGCGCCAGATGCAGCCGGTCGCCCGGGCGCAGGCGCATGTCGTTGTCGAGAACCGCGCGCAGGCTGTGGCCGTCGACGTCGCAGGTGACCAGCAGATGCGGCCCCAGAGGCTCGACGATCTTGACCTGGGCGGGCAGGCCGCCCGTATCGGCGGGGCGCAGATCCTCGGGGCGAATGGCGAATTCCACGGTGCCGGCGCCCGTGGGCCCGGGCATGTCGATGCCGGCCACGCGCCAGCCGTCGCCGGCGCGAGGGGCCGGTTTGGCGGGCAGGAAATTCATCGGCGGATTGCCGATGAAGGCACCGACGAACCGCGCCGCCGGATCGCGGTAGACCGCGATCGGATCGGCCGATTGCAGGATCTTGCCGCCATGCATGACCGAGATCCGGTCGGCCAGGCTCATCGCTTCGACCTGGTCGTGGGTGACATAGATCGTGGTGGTCTTCGATTCCGCCAGCACGCCCTTCAGCTCGGCCCGCATCTCAAGCCGCAGCAGCGCGTCGAGATTCGACAAGGGCTCATCCATCAAGATCACGTCGGGCTCCATCGCCAGGGCGCGGGCGACGGCGACGCGCTGCCGCTGGCCGCCCGACAATTGCCCCGAGTAGCGTTTGAGCAATTCCTCGATATGCATCAACTCGGCGGTGCGGCGGACGCGGCGGTCGACCTCGGCCTGCGGCAGCTTCTGCATGCGCAAGCCGAAGGCGATGTTCTCGAACACCGTCAGATGCGGAAACACCGCGTAGTTCTGGAAAACCATGGCGATTCCGCGCTGTCGCGGCGGCAGATGATCGACGCGGCGCCCGCCGATCCAGACCTCGCCCTCGCTCGCGGTCTCGAGCCCGGCGATGATCCGCAGCAGCGTGGTCTTGCCGCAGCCCGAGGCGCCCAGCAGCACCATGAATTCCCGGTCGGCGATGGTCAGGTCGACCGAATGCAGCGCGGTAAATGCGCCAAAGGTCTTGGCGACCCCCTTGATGAGGATCTCGGCCATGGATCGGCTCCTATCGGTTGGCGATGCCCCACATCGCGAAGAGATATTTGCGCACCGCGAAGATGAAGATCAGCGCGGGCAGGACAAGGATCGCGCCGCCCGCGAATTTCAGCGGCAAGGGCGAGACATCGAGGCTTTGCAGCAGAAAGGCGGGCAGCGTGCGGTGCTGGACGGTCAGCACCGAGGCGGCGAAGACCTCGTTCCACGAGATCACGAAGGCGAAGATCGCCGAGGCCGCGATTCCCGGCGCCACCAGCGGCATGACCACCTTGCGGAACCCCTCGATGCGGGTGCAGCCCATGGTCCAGGCGGCCTCTTCCAGCTCGACCGGGATGCCGGCGAAAAGCGAGAATGTAATCAGCACGGCGAAGGGCAAGGCCAGCGTGGTATGAACCAGCGCCAGTCCCAACGGCGTGTCGTCGAGGCCGAGCCGGATGAACATCACCGCCAGCGGCAGCGCCAAAAGGGGCAGCGGAAAGGCCCGCGTCATCAGAACCAGGATGCGAAAGGCGGATTTGCCGCGAAATTCGAAACGCGACAGCGCATAGCCGGCGGGCGCGCCGAGCGAGATCGACAAGATCATCGTCAAGGTCGCGACCAGAACCGAATTCCACAGTGCGGACAACACACCTTGAAAGCCGATGAAGAAGCGCAGGCTTTGCAGATCGAACCCGGGCAGCCAGCCCTTGGGAAAGGCGTCGACCGCTGCCGGCGACGACAGCGCGTTGAGAAACAGAAGATAGATCGGCGCCAGGATCCAGGCGCAGAGCACCAGAACCGAGGCGCGGATCACCCAGCGGCCGCGGCGACGGATGGCGGCGAGATCGCGGTTGGCTGTCATCGTCATAGCCCCGCCCCCTTCGGCACCCGCAGAAGCCGCAGATAGATCAGCGTGAAGCCGATCGAAATGGCCAGGATCACCATCGCATAGGCGGCCGCGACATGGCCGTCCTGCATGGTGAATTGCCAATGGTAGGTCTCGCCCATCAGCACCGGCAGGTTGGTGCCGCCCAGGGCCAGAACCACGGCGAAAACCTCGAATGCGAGGATCGTGCGCAGGATCAGCGCGGTTTGCAGCGAGGGGCGCAACAGCGGCAGGGTGACGCGCCGGAACCGCTGCCAGGGCGACGCGCCGAAGACCTCGGCCGCCTCTCCATATTCGCGGGGGATCAGCCCGATACCCGCCACGATGATGACCAGCATGATCGCCGTGGCACGCCAGATCTCGGCCAGCATCACGGCGGCGAAGATCACCCATTTATGCTGATAGCCGAGCCAGATCACCGGCTTGTCTATCACCCCCAGCGCATGGAGCGCGGAATTGAGAAATCCGGTCTGCTGGAAGATCGCAAGCCAGATCAGCCCGGCCGCCAGGTCGGAAATCCCGAGCGGAATGGTGAAGATGTAAAGCACGAGGTCGCGCCCGCGTTCGAGCTTCGAGACCAGAACAGCCATCGCCAGCGCCATCGCCGTCTGGATCGGCACCACCGCCGCCGCCAGAAGCAGCGTGTTGCGCAAGGCCAGCGGGAATTTCCAGTAATCGGCCATGGTCGCGAAATGCGCGAAGGTCAGGCCGCCGGGGCCGCTGAAGGCCTCATAGGCGACCAGCGTGAACGGATAGATGAAGAAGGCCAGCAAAAACAAGGTGGCCGGCAAGAGCAGAAGATAGGGAAGCCTGCGCGAAGGCATGGTCGGCGAATCCTTGGCATGGTCCCGGCCGGAGGGGATCGCGGCGGGTGCAGTGGGCGGGGGCCAGGCGTCGGCCCCCGCCGTCGTGGTCAGCGGTCTCGGGCGATCACTCGACCGGGCAGGTGCCCTTCGAGGGCGCGTCCGGCGCCCAGCACGGCGCCTTGGCCTTGTCCATGATCCTGCGCAGCGCGCCGGCCTCGCTGTCGAGCACCGACTTGATCGGCTGCCCGGCCAGAACGATGCGCTGGAAGCTGTCGCGGAAGACCTGATTGAACTGGCCGCCGAGATTGCCAAGCCCCACCGGCAGAAGCGCCGGCAGCGCGTCCTTGGCGCCGCTCATCTTGGCGATCGCCGCGCCCGACATCTTGACCGAGGCGGGCATGTCCGCCGGAAGCTTGACGTCGACCACCGGAAAGAAGTTCGTGGCCTTCAGCGTAGCGATCTGGGTCGAGGGCTTGAGCATGTATTTGATCAGCGCCTCCGCCTCGGCCTTGTTCGGTGCCGTCTTCGGAATCGCCAGGCCGGCGATCACCGGCATGAACCCACGCCCCGCGGGCCCG
>JASBUM010000397.1 GCA_030147905.1 Acidimangrovimonas sp. | reverse complement strand
GTGGCCAAGAATTCGGGTGGCGCGGGCGCGCGGGCCAAGCTCGACGCGGCGCGGGCGCTCGGCCTGCCGGTGATCGTGATCGAGCGACCGGCAATGCCCGACCGGCCGCGCGCCGAGACGATCGCCGAGGTGATGGACTGGCTTTCTCATGCCGCGCCCCGGGGGCTGTAGATCCAGCGCCCGACCCGCCGGGTCTGCGAATTGCCGAGCAGAACCACAGAGCGCATGTCGGCCATCTCGGGCCGCGCCTCGGCCAGCGTAACGGTGGTGATCCGCTCATCGGGCGTGGTCACGGCGCGGGCGAAGGTGATCAGACGTCCGGGTGCGCATTCCTCGCGCAGGACCGCCAGCGTGCGGGCGAATCCCTCGGGCCGGCTGGCCGAGCGCGGGTTGTAGAAGGCCATGGCGAAATCGCCCCGTGCGGCATGGCGCAGGCGGCGTTCGATCAGATCCCAGGGCTTGAGATTGTCCGAAAGGTTGATGGCGCAGAAATCATGGCCGAGGGGGGCGCCGGCGCGGGCGGCGGCGGCCAGCATCGCGGTGATCCCGGGCAGGATGCGGATATCGAGCGCGTGATATTCGGGCGCGGCCTCGAGCGCCTCGAACAGCGCGGCCGCCATGGCGAAGACGCCCGGATCGCCCGAGGACACCACGACGACGCGCCCCCCGCCCGCGGCCAGTTCGAGCGCCAGCCGCGCGCGGTCCAGTTCCACCCGGTTATCGGAGGGATGAAGCCGCAGCCCCGGCCGCGCCGCGACCCGTTCGACATAGGGAATATAGCCGATCACATCGGTGGCCTCGGCGAGCGCGCCGCTCACCTCGGGGGTGATCAGATCGTCGCCGCCGGGGCCAAGCCCGGCCACCGCGAGCCAGCCGCTCATGCCGCGCCTCCGCTGACATTGGCCGCCGTCACCGTCTCGCCGGCGCGGCCGATCCCGCCCGGCCGCCGGCCCCGGCCATGAATCAGGACGATGGCGAAATAGGGACAATCGGCGTCCGGCAGGTCGGCCAGCCGCGCCACGCGTTCGCCCGGCATGGTGCCGCCCTCGACCAGCCAGGCCTGATCGAGCCGGCCGGCACGGGCGAGCGCGCGGCGCAGCTTGGGCAGGTTGCGGCCGGTCTTCATCACCACCACCGCATCGGCCGCCGCGATATGGCGCGCAAGATCCGCCTCGGGCAATGTCGCCGTCAGCACCGTCAGGACATCGTCGCCCCAGGTGATCGGCATGCCGGTGGCGGTCCAGCAGCCGGACATGCCGGTGATGCCGGGGATGACCTCGACCTCGGCCCGCCCGCGCAGGCGGACATAAAGATGCATGAACGAGCCGTAGAAGAACGGATCGCCCTCGCATAGCACCACGACATCCGCGCCGCGCGACAGTTCGGCCAGCCGCTCGGCCCAGACGTCGTAGAATGCGGCGAGCGCGGCTTCATATTCCGGGCTGTCGAAGGGCAGTTCCGTGGTCACCGGATATTCCATCGGATATTCGACCGCATCGGGGGCCAGCATGCCCTCGACGATGCGTCGGGCCTGGCCGGTGCGGCCGGCCTTGCGGAAATGGGCGACATGGCGCGCGGCGCGGATCGCGCGGTCGGCGCGCAGCGAGATCAGATCGGGATCGCCGGGGCCGAGCCCGGCACAGATGATGCGGCCCATCTTCACTCCTTCCGGCAGGCGAGCGCGTTGACCGCGGCGACGGTGACGGCCGAGCCGCCCAGCCGGCCTTCGACTACCAATGCGGGCGCGGGCGGCGCGGCGATCAGCGCGGCCTTGGATTCGGCGGCGCCCACGAAACCCACCGGGCAGCCGATGATTGCCGCCGGGCGCGGGCAGGCGGGATCCTCGAGCATGTTGAGCAGGTGGAACAATGCCGTCGGCGCATTGCCGATGGCGACCACGGCGCCCTCGAGGTCGGGACGCCACAGTTCCAGCGCCGCGGCGGAACGGGTGGTGCCCATCGTCCGCGCCAGATCGGGCACGCGCGGATCGCCCAGCGTGCAGATCACACGGTTCGCGGCCGGCAGGCGGGCGCGGGTGATCCCCTCGCTGACCATGCGCGCATCGCACAGGATCGGCGCCCCGGCCTCAAACGCGGCGCGGGTCGTGGCCGCCATGCCGGGGGTGAAACGGATATGCGCCTCGAGCCCGACCATACCGGCGGCATGGATCATCCGCACCGCGCAGATCTCCTCGATCGGGTCGAAGCGCGCCAGATCGGCCTCGGCCCGGATGGTGGCGAAGGATTGGCGGTAGATGGCGGCGCCGTCGGTTTCGTATTGATGGGGCATCAAGGGGCCTTGAAATGGGTTGCAATGCGTTCGGGCAGGGTCGCGGCGGTCAGACCGGCCTCGGTTGCGGGGTCGCCCGCACGGCCGGCGGCAATGAGGTCGAAGCCCGTGGGTGTTGCGCGCAAGGTCACCGCCGCCGGTCCGGGATGGGCGCAGCCCTTGGCGCAGCCCGAGACATGAAGATGCGCGCCCAAGGGCACTTGCGGCGCCAGCGCGCGGGCGAGATCGCGGGTCGGGCCGTGGGCCTGGGGGCAGCCGGGCGCGCCGGTGCAGGCGCTGACCCGAAGCCGCGGATCGTCGTCGGCGGTGATCGCGCCGGGCAGGGCGGGGGCGGTATCCTGCCCCTCGATCACCAGCATGCGCCAGGGTGTCAGGCGCAGCCCGGCACCGTGTCCGGCGAGCGCGGCAAGCGTCTCCGCCGCGATCTGGCCGAAGGCGAAACCGATATGAACGCCGATCGGCCCCGGTCCGGGGCGCGGCGGCGGGGCAGCGGGCGCCGGGGCGCAGGCGAAATTCCCCGGCGGTCGCGCGCCGCGCGCGATCAGCGCGGCCATGCGCCCGCGCCCGTCGCGCACACCGCCCTGATCGACAAACCATCGGATCAGCGCCAGCACCGCGCCCGGTGCCGCGTCCGGCGCGATCGCCCGGCCGGTCTGCAACCCGTCGGGGCGCAGAATCAGCCCGCCCCCCCTGCCGCGTTCCAGCCGGATATCGGCCGAAGTGCTGCCCAGGCAATTGCCCGCCGGGCTTTCGATCGCGATGCCGAATTTCGCCGGCAGGGGCGGTGCCGCGCCGAGCGCCTCGGCGATGGCGGAGCCGAGATCGCACGTGCCGTCGCCTTCGCGCCACCATGGCGAAAGCAGGATCGCGGGCCGCGCTTCGGCTGCCGGGTCGGGGTCGAGCAAGCCCAATTCCCGCAGCCGCGCGATCAGCGCGGGATGCGCGCACTCGGCGACCCCGCGCAATTGCAGATGTCCGCGCGCGGTCAATTCCACCTGACCATCGCCGTGATCCCGCGCCGCCCGCGCCAGACCCGCCGCCTGTTCGGGCGAAAGCCGCCCGCCCGGAACCCGGATCCGCACCACCAACCCGTCGCCCGACCGCATCGGACGATAGGCGCCGGGGCACCAGCCCTGAATGGCGAAACCGGCCATCACCCGGCCCCCATCGCGGCCGCGATCGAATTGCGCCGTGTCTGCCAGAGCCCGGCCGCGTGGAGGCGGCGGAACACATCCTCCATCGCCGCCAGCGCCGCGGGGTTTTCGGCCTCGAGAAAGGCGCGGATCTCGGCCCGGCCCAATGTGGCCTCGTGGTAAAGGTCGAACAGATGGGCGGGCACGACGCCGGCGAGATGGGCGAAGGCGGCGAGGTGATCGAGCGTCGCGGCGATTTCGGCGCCGCCACGGAAACCATGGGCCGTCATCGCCTCGGCCCAGGCCGGATTGGCCGCGCGGGCACGCACCACGCGCGCGATCTCTTCGCCCAAGGACCGGGCGCGCGGGGCATCGGGCCGGGTCGCGTCGAGATGGTAAAGCGCGGGCGCCGCCGCCCCGAGCCGCGCCATGGCGGCGGCGAATCCGGCCTCGTGCGCGGCGAAATCCGAGGCCAGAAGCAGATCGGTCTCGGGCAGATCCTGGGAATGGACGAAAGCGTCGGCGCCGCGCAGCCGTGTCTCGAGGGCTGCACGGTCGTCGCGGGCCTGGCCGTCCTGTCCGATCGCCCAGGCCGAGGCCGCGAGCCATGCCTCGCCGGCGCTGGCGCGGGCCTCGGCGGTGAAAGTGTCGAGATCGCCGCCCATGCCAAGCCCGTAACGCCCCGGTTTCGGGCCGAAGACGCGGGCGATGCGGGTGGCATAGGGGTTCTCTTCGGGCGGCTCGTCGCGTTCGGCCAATGCCGCGGCGCCGGATTCGAACAATTGCGCCAGCCCGGGGAAGATGTCGCGAAAGAGCCCCGAGACGCGCAAGGTCACGTCGACCCGCGGCCGGCCCAGCAGCGCGGGCGGGATCACCTCGAACCCCGCGACGCGGCCGGTGCCCTCGTCCCAGCGCGGGGCGAGGCCCGCGAGATGGAGCGCCATGGCGAAATCCTCGCCCGCCGTGCGCATGGTGGCCGAGCCCCACAGATCGACCACCAGCCCGCGCGGCCAATCGCCGTGGTCCTGTAGATGACGACGGATCAATTCCTCGGCCAGTTTCACGCCCTGCGCATGGGCGGCGCGGCTGGGCACCGCGCGCGGATCGACGGCGTATAGATTGCGCCCGGTCGGCAGCACGTCGGACCGTCCGCGATGGGGCGAGCCGGCGGGACCGGGCGCCACCGGGCGGCCGTCGAGCGCGCCGAGAAGCCCCGCGCGTTCGGCGTCGCCACAGGATCCGCGGCCGAAGACATGCAGCCCCTCGCCGTAACGGCTTTCCTTCAGGTCGCAGACGAAACGGTCGATCCGGGTGATCGCCTCGGCTGCCGTCGCCTCGGGCGGCAGGCCCAGATCGTCCTCGACCCCGGCGGCGCTTGCCTCGTCCCGGATCGCCGCGATCAGCCGGCCGCGGCGCTGCGGGTCCAGCCCGTCGGCGGTGGAATATTCGTCCAACAGCCGTTCGAGCCGTGCGAGGTTCTCGGGTACCGCCGAAGGGGCCAGCGGCGGCGGCAGGTGGCCCAGCGTGACGGCGCCGATCCGGCGCTTGGCCTGCGCCGCCTCGCCGGGATCGTTGACGATGAAGGGATAGATCACCGGCAAGGCACCGATCAGCGCCTCGGGCCAGCATTCTGACGACAGCGCCACCGCCTTGCCGGGCAGCCACTCAAGCGTGCCATGCGCGCCCATATGGATCAGCGCCTGCAGATCTTGCGCGCGCAGCCACAGATAGAAGGCGACATAGGCATGGCGCGGCACGGCGTCGAGATCGTGATAGGCCGCGTCGCGCTCGGCCATCCGTCCGCGTTCGGGTTGAAGCGCGATCAGCGCCTTTCCGGCGCGCAGGGCGGCGAAGTGAAAGGCGCCGTCGCGGCAGGCGGGATCGGTCTCGGGCGCGCCCCAGTGCGCGGCGAGGTTTTCGCGCAGGGGGGCGGGCAGGCGCGCGAGCGCGGCGCGATATTCCGTCAGCGGCCAGGCCAGGGTTTCGCGCGAAAGCGCGGTGGCGAGGTCGCCGCGCGTGGCGGTGTCGTAGCCGGCATCGCCGAGATCGCCGAGCAGGGCTTCGGTCGAGGCCAGCGTGTCGAGCCCGACGGCATGGGCCATCTGATGGGCGCGGCCCGGATAGGTCGACAGCACCAGCGCCAGGCGCCGTTCGGCGGCGGGCGTTTGCGCCAGCCGGTGCCATGCGGCGACGCGGCCGACGCAGGCGGCGATCCGTTCGGCATCGGCGCGATGAACGAAGCGGGCATATTGCAGGTCGGGGTCGCGTGCCTCGGGGGATTTGAAGCTGACGACGCCGGTGAACAGGCGGCCGTCGACCTCGGGCAGAACGACATGCATCGCCAGATCGGCGGGCGAGAGCCCGCGCGCCGCCTCGGCCCATTCGCGCCGCCGCGCGGTCGACAGGGCGACCTGGAACACCGGGCAGCCGGCAGCGTCGAGGGGCGAGCGGCCGCCATCGCCGCGGGCCGAAAAGGCGGTGGCATTGACGATCGCCGCTGGCGGGCGTTCGGCCAGCCGCGCGGCAATCCATTCCGCGGCCGCCGGCGCCTTCAACGACGCGGCGAAGAGGCCATGGGCGGCGAAGCCCGCAGCCTCCAGCGCGGCGATCAGCGCATCGACCGGGCCGGTATCGGCGGCGGTCAGGTATGAGCGATAGAAACAGACCGCCACCTCGGGCCGGCCCTCGGCCGCCGAGGGCGGTGCGGTCAGAACCCCGTCGCCGGGGCGGTAGTACCCGGCCTCGGGCACGGTTTTCGCGCCCGCCACCGGCCCGGCGTAAAGCCCCGCCGCCAGTGACAATTGCGCCAGCGCCGCCTGGGCCGCCACCGCGCCGCCGGCGTCGCACAAGGTTTGCAGCCGGCGCAGGGTCGAGACCGGCAGGGTCGAGATCTGATCAAGCGCCGGATCGGGCCGGCCATCGGCGGGCAGAACGGCAAGGGCGAGGCCCCGGCGCTGCGCGAGATCGCGCAGGGAGGCAAGGCCATAGGGCCAATAGGGCTCCCCCCCGATCAGCCGCACCAGCACGGCCTTCGCCCCCGAAAGCGTGCGTTCGACATAGGTATCGACCGAAAGCGGGTGGCGCAGCGCCACCAGATTGGCCAGACGCAGGCCGGGCAGGGTGCCGCCGGCGCGATGCCAGCCCGCCGCGAAGGCGCCAAGATCGCTGTCGGAGAACGAAAGCACCACCAGATCGGCCGGATCCTGGCCGAGATCGGTGGGCGTTTCGGTTTCCTCAAGCCCGTGGCGTTCGCGGAAGACGACATGCATGGCGCGTCAGACCCCCAGCGCGGCGCGGATGCGGACGGGATCGATATCGCCCTGCTCGGCGATCACGACAAGGCGCGAGGCGCGTTCCTGGGCGCCCCAGGGCCGGTCGAACTGGCTGCGCACGCGCGCGCCCACGGCCTGCACCAGAAGCCGCATCGGCTTGCCGGCCACCGCGACATAGCCCTTGACGCGCAGGATGTTCTGCTCTTGCGCGAGCCGGACGATGGCCGCGGTCAGCCCGTCCTGATCGGCGATTTCGGGCAGCTCGATCACCACCGAATCGAAATCGTCGTGTTCGTGGTCGTCCATCCCGTCGTGATGTGACGGCCGCTGGGCAAGGTCATCCTCGGCCGCGGCGCCGAGGCCGAGGATCAGCCGCGGGTCGATCGCGCCGTCGGTGACGGCCAGCATCGGCACCGGGCGCGGCGCCTCTGCGGTGATCGCGGCGCGGGCGGCGGCAAGACCCGCCTCGCCGGCGAGATCGGCCTTGGTCAGCAGGACGATATCGGCGCACGAGACCTGATCCTCGAAGACCTCGGACAAGGGCGTTTCGTGGTCGAGGCTGTCATCGGCCTCGCGCTGGGCCTCGACCGCCGCCGGATCGGGGGCGAAACGGCCCGCGGCCACGGCCTCGGCATCGGCGAGCGCAATCACCCCGTCGACGGTGATGCGCGAGCGGATCGCCGGCCAGTCGAAGGCGCGCAACAGGGGCTTCGGCAGGGCGAGGCCCGAGGTCTCGATCAAGATGTGATCGGGCCGCGTGGGCAGGGCCAGCAGGGCCTCGATGGTGGGGATGAAATCGTCGGCGACGGTGCAGCAGATGCAGCCGTTCGACAATTCGACGATATTGTCGAGCGGGCAATTCTCGTCGGCACAGGATTTCAGGATCTCGCCGTCGACGCCGACGGTGCCGAATTCGTTGACCAGAACCGCCAGCCGTTTGCCCTGGGGATGGGCCATCAGATGGCGGATCAGCGTCGTCTTGCCGCTGCCGAGAAAGCCGGTGACGATGGTGACGGGGATCTTGGCGAGGTCGCTCATTTGGCGGGCTCCATCGGGTTGGCTGCGGGAAGCGGCGAAACGGGTGCGGGAAGCGGCGGGATGCGGGCAAGCGATTGCTTGCGGAAGATCACCGGGCGTTCGCGCCAGGGCACCAGCCCATCGGGCGCGCGGGCATAGGCGGCGGCGCCGGTCAGGATCTCGGCCGCGTTCCCGGGCGTCATCCGGCCGTAGACATAGCTCCAGCGTCCCGGCGCCGACAGGGCCACGGTCGCGCCCTGCGAACAGGCCGAAAGGCATTCGACCGGTACGATCCGCACGCCGGCGGGCGCACCGCGTTCGGTCAGCGCGGCATGGAGACGCGCGCCCGGACAGATCTCGCCCTCGGCCAGCGGCAGCCCGGCCTTGCAGGTGATGCAGACATGTAGCGTGACATCCATCGCGTCGCCCGGCGTCCTTCTTCCTGTCGGCGAGGGATGTGCCGGGGAAGGACGGGCGATCGCGCCGTCCAGCCACCTGCCGCGAAACACCCCGTCCGCCGGTTTCATTCTCGTCGGCGCTGGCAGGTCTCCCGGCTTGCGGATTCAGGGCCCTTGGGCCCGGCGGCCGCCCCCCTTCCCAGCCCGCCTTTCCTGGGGCCAGTGGGTTCGGGCGACCTGTCCGGTCACGGTCGCGGGGGCGGCTGCGCTTCGGGGATCCCTCCCCTGTCGCATTCCCTTTTCGCCTGTCGTATGACAGGCACCAGCGCTGCCCCACCTGAGGCAGGATGCCCCCCAATGTCAAGAAGAGGACCGGCAGGATGACCGACAAAACCGACCCCGAGCATGCCGGATCGCAAGAAAGCGCGAAGCCCGATCCCGATGCCCGCCATGCCGCGAAAATGGCCAAGAAGAAAGCCGCACGCGACAAGATCATGGCCGGAAAATCGGGCGAGAAGGGTCTGATCATCGTTCATACCGGGCCGGGCAAGGGCAAGTCCTCGTCGGGGTTCGGCATGATATTGCGCTGTATCGCCCATGGCATGCCCTGCGCGGTGGTGCAATTCATCAAGGGCGCCTGGGACACCGGAGAGCGGCGTTTGCTGACCGGTCACTTCGGCGATCTGTGCCAGTTTCACGCCATGGGCGAGGGCTTCACCTGGGAAACCCAGGACCGCGCCCGCGATATCGCGGCAGCCCGCGCCGGCTGGGACAAGGCCAAGGAATTGATCCGCGATCCCGCGATCCGGCTCGTCCTGCTCGATGAGATCAATATCGCGCTGCGCTACGAATATCTCGACCTGACCGAGGTGCTGGGCTTTCTGGATGCCGAAAAGCCGCCGCTCACCCATGTCGTCCTGACCGGACGCAATGCCGCGCCGGAATTGATCGAGGTGGCCGATCTGGTCACCGAGATGACCCTGGTCAAACATCCGTTCCGTTCTGGCATCAAGGCGCAGGCGGGGGTCGAATTCTGATGCCGGCGCTGATGATCCAGGGGGCTGGATCGAATGTCGGCAAGTCGCTTCTGGTCGCGGGGCTGTGCCGTGCCGCGCGCCGTCGCGGGCTGCGCGTCGCGCCCTTCAAGCCGCAGAACATGTCGAACAACGCCGCCGTCACCGCCGACGGCGGCGAGATCGGCCGGGCCCAGGCGCTGCAGGCGCTGGCCGCGGGGCTCGAGCCCCTGGTCGACATGAACCCCGTGCTGCTCAAGCCCGAGACCGATACCGGCGCTCAGGTGGTGGTGCGCGGGCGGCGGCTGGCCACCGTCAAGGCGCGCGATTACGCCGCGATGAAGCCCAAGCTTCTGGACGCCGTGATCGAGAGTTTTCGCACCCTCGAAGGCCGCTTCGATCTGGTTCTGGTCGAGGGTGCCGGCAGCCCGGCCGAGATCAATCTGCGTGCCGGCGACATCGCCAACATGGGCTTCGCCCGCGCCGCCGATGTGCCGGTGGTGTTGCTCGGCGATATCGACCGCGGCGGCGTCATCGCCCAGATCGTCGGCACGCGCGCGGTGCTCGATCCGGCGGACGCGGCCCAGATCCGCGGCTTCGTCATCAACAAGTTCCGCGGCGACCCGGCGCTGTTCGACGAAGGCTATGCCGAGATCGCCCGGCGCAGCGGCTGGCCCGGTTTCGGCGTGCTGCCCTATTTCGACCGTGCCGGTGCCTTGCCGGCCGAGGATGCGCTCGATCTCCATCGCGTCCGGCCGGTGCAGGGCGGGGGCGAGACCGGGCGGCGGATCAGGGTCGTCTGCCTCGGCCTGTCGCGGATCGCCAATTTCGACGATCTCGATCCGCTTGCGGCCGAACCCGGGGTCGATCTTTCGATGCTGCGTCCGGGCGAGGTGCTGCCGGGCGACGCCGATCTGGTGATCGTGCCGGGCAGCAAGTCGACGCGCGGTGACCTCGAATTCCTGCGCGCCCAGGGCTGGGATATCGACCTGGCCGCGCATCGCCGCCGCGGCGGGCATATCCTGGGCCTGTGCGGCGGCTATCAGATGCTCGGCCGCGCGGTCGCCGACCCCGCCGGGATCGAGGGTGCGCCGGGCGAGACGCCGGGGCTGGGGCTTCTGGATGTGGCGACGGTAATGGTGCCCGACAAGCGGCTGACGCGGGTCGCGGCCGAGCATCTGGCCAGCGGAAGCGCCCTCGAAGGCTACGAGATCCATATCGGCCGCACCGAGGGGCCCGATTGCGCCCGGCCTTTCGCGCGCCTCGACGGCCAGCCCGAAGGCGCGATCTCGTCCGACGGGCGGGTGACCGGCACCTACTTGCACGGGATCTTCGCCGGCGACGCCTTTCGCCGCGCCTTTCTTGCGTCGCTGGCGGGCGGCGATGCGGCGCCGGCGGGCGGGGTGGATTATGGCGCGGGGGTCGAGACCGCGCTCGATGCGCTGGCTGCGCATATCGAGGCCCATCTCGATCTTGACGGCCTGCTGGCGCTGGCGCGCTAGAGGGTTTGCGGGCGCGATGGCGGTCGTCCGCCGTCCCGCGCCCTAGCGGGTTTCCCAGGCGGTGGCGGTGTTCTTCTGCCAGCCGGTGCGGTCGAGCAGCGGGGTGTCGTCGGTGAATTCGGGCCAGCCGAGGCAGAGATAGGCGGCGAATTCCCAACCCTGGGGCACGTCGAAGATCCGCTCCATCGCGCGCGGCTCGACGATCGAGACCATGCCGAGGCCGAGGTTTTCGGCCCGCGCCGCAAGCCAGATCGTATGGATGGCCATGGCGGTGGATTGGCGCAGCGTCTCGGGCAGGGTGCGCCGGCCCAGCCGGTGGCCCTCGGCCGGATCGGTAAGGGTGAAGATGGCCAGCTGCACCGGCGCGGCATCGAGCCCGGCGAGCTTCAGTTCCAGATAATCCGCGCGGCGGGCATCGTCATATTCGGCCGCGGCCCGTGTGTTGCAGCGTTCGAATTCGGCCCGCACCGCCTCGCGCAGCGCCGGCGTCTCGACCCGCAATACGCGCCACGGCCTGGCATTGCCGACGGAAGGGGCGCATTCCATCGCCCGACGCAGCCGTTCGATCGCGGCCTCCGGCACCGGGTCGCGGCGGAAATGGCGCACGTCGCGGCGCCAGCGCAGGATCCGCGTCAGCGTCTCGTTTTCGCTATCGGTGAATTCCATCGCTCAACCCTCCAAGGCGGTTGCGAGCCGGTCCCATTCGGTCCCGGTGCCCGGCAGGCCCAGCCGCAGCCAGGTTGTGGAATAACCGAAGGCGCGTGTCCAGATCCGCGCCCGCGCGAGCCGCGTCCGTGCAGCCGCCGCATCGGGCGTGTCGTAAAGACGAAACAGCGCGGTCCCGCCCCGCGGCCGCCATCCGGCGGCGGCAGCGAGCCGGTCGAGCCGGTCCGCCTCGGCACCCAGCCGCGCGGCGGTGGCCTCGGCCCAGGCGCGATCGGCCAGCGCGCCGGCGCCGATGGCCAGCGCCGCCCCCGATACCGGCCAGGGCCCGGCCATTTCGCTCAATGCGGCGATGGTCTCTTCGGCGCCCAGGGCAAAGCCGAGCCGCAGCCCGGCGAGGCCGTAGAATTTGCCGAAGGAACGCAACACCAGCACATTGGCCATGTCCGGCCGGAGCAGATCGGGCGCGACCGAAATCGCGGGCGTCGGATCGGCGAAACTTTCGTCGACCACCAGGCGCCCGACCCGGCGGGCCAGCGCCTGCACCGCCCCGGGCTCCAGCCGCGTGCCGTCGGGATTGTTGGGGTTGACCAGAACCGCGAGATCGGCGCCGCCGAGATCCTCGGCCCGGGTAACCTCCTGCACCGTCCAGCCGGCCGCCCGCAAGGCCGCGGCATGTTCGTTGTAGCTGGCGGCAAGGACCCGGGCGCGGCCCGGCGCCGGGTCAAGCCGGGGCATGAGCTGGATCGCGGCCTGGGCGCCCGCGAGCGGCAGCACCGCGGCTTGGGTGTCGTAAGCCGTGCGCGCCGCGCCGATCAGCGCCTGCCGGGCGGCTTCGGTCGGCAGGTCGCGCCAGCTTGATGCCGTCAGTTCCCGCACCGGATAGGGCACGCGGTTGATGCCGGTGGAAAGGTCGATCCATTCCGTCGGCGCACCGCCGAAACGGGCGATCGCTGCGTCGATATCGCCGCCATGTTCGCGCATCATCGCCTCATATCCTGGTCGCCAGCATTCCGGCGCCGAGAAGAAGCAGCGCCAGCAGCGCCGCCATCCGGCGGTATAGTCCGAGCGCGCGGCCAATGTCGATGGCGCCAGGATCTCGCCCTTCGGGGTTGAGCCAGGGCTCGTCGCTGATGCGCCCGTCATAGCTGCGCGGACCCGACAGGCGCAGGCCGAGTGCGCCGGCCATCGCCGCCTCGGGCCAGCCGGCATTGGGCGAGCGGTGCGCCCGCGCGTCGCGCCGCATGACGGCCCAGACCCGGCGCGGGCGGCGCGCCACAAGCGCGATCAGCCCGCCGGTCAATCGCGCCGGGATCAGGTTGGCCGCATCGTCGATCCGCGCGGCGGCGCGGCCGAAGTCGTGATGGCGCGGGCTTAGGTGTCCGATCATCGAATCGAGCGTGTTGACCGCCTTGTAGGCGGCAATGCCGGGCAGGCCGAAGACCAGCCCCCAGAACAGGGGCGCCACGACCCCGTCGGCACTGTTCTCGGCCAGACTCTCGATCGCGGCGCGGGCGACGCCGGCGGCATCGAGCCGGACCGGATCGCGGCCGACGATCTGCGCCACCGCTTGGCGCGCGCCTGCCAGATCGCCCCCGTCGAGTGGCCGCGCCACCGCCGCGACATGGTCATGCAGCGAGCGCGCCGCCACCAGCGGCCAGGCCAGCACGCCGCCCAGGACCACCCCGGGCCAGCCGGTGGGCAAGAGCGCCTGCACCAGCGCCCCGCCACCCGCGGCGACCGCGATCACGAGCAGCGCGGCCAGAAGCCCCAGGCGCCGCCGCGTCACCGCGCGGTCGGCGGCATGGTTCCAGCGCCGGTCCAGCGTGGCGATCAGCGCGCCGATCCAGGTTACCGGATGGCCGATCGCCGCCATCAGGCGCTGTGGCCAGCCAAGGGCCGACTCCAGCGCCAGCGCCACCAGCATCATCGCGGCAAAGCTCATCTCATCCCCCGATCCTGAATCGGGTGATCCGGCAAAAGCCGGCCGCGCGCAAGTCCGCCGGCGCCGCTTCGGGGCAGGTTCCCGGCGCGAATAGAAGCGCGCGCGCCGATCCGGTATGGGCGATCGCCCAGCCAAGCGCACCCAGCCGTGCGGCAAGCGCCGCGGTCGGATCGTCGGCCGGGCCGCGCCGGGTCAGCGTGCGGCGCGCAGATTCGCTGACCAGCCGGGCCAGCGCAGGGGGATCGGCGCATGCGTCGGGCCAGGCTGCGACCAGATCGGCGATGTCGGGAAAATCGTTGTCGCGCGGATCGGTGGTTCGCGGCGGGCCGCGAAAGCCGCCAAGGACGTCGAAGGCGGGCAGCGGCGGCATCCGCGCGACGATCCGCGCCTGCCGCGACGCCCACAAAAGCCGCTCGGCCCGGTCAAGGCCGAGCGGATCGCTGGCGCCCTCGACCGCGACGCAGGCACGCAGGATCGCCTCCGGCGGCTGCCATGCGCCGGCCGCCCGTGCCAGTGCCACGAGCGCGGCCGTCGAGGCCCCCGCCCCGCCGCCCGGAACCATGCCCGAACGCAGCAGGAAGCGGCCCCGCCGCGCAAGGCCCAGCCGCGCCAGCAGCGCCG
>JASBUM010000389.1 GCA_030147905.1 Acidimangrovimonas sp. | reverse complement strand
CTATCTGGACTGGTTGCTGCAACGCTTCAATGGTGACGCGCTGTCGGTGCTCGCCGCCTATAACGCGGGCGAGAATGCCGACGGCGTGGCAGCGGGCCTTCCCGCCCCGGTCGAGACGCGCGACTACGTGCCGAAGGTATTGGCGGCCTGGCAGGTGGCACAGAACCTGTGTGCGACGCCGCCGCGAACGATCACCGGGGCGTGCCATTTCCGTGTGGCGAGCGCGCGGAACTGACCCGTCGCGGAGCTGCTTGACGGGCTACGAGGCCGGTGCTCGCGGCCGGTGGCGGGGCCTGTGTCATTAGGTCCGGCGTCACGCGCGGCGGTATCACGAGCGGCGGTGCCGCGAAGGACCGCGCCGCGAGGTCGCTGCGGGTGTTGTGTGGCGTGGCGGGCCATTTCCGGAAGAAGACGACCGCTGCCGGAGAAGGGGCGCGGCCGGTCGCGCGTCGCAGATGCGTCGCCATGCAAAGAAGGGCGCGGCCGAAACGAGCAGCCGGCGCGATGCCGGCTGCGCGTTGGGCGGGCTGCGCCCGGCACCCGCCGCGGCCCGGGTGACGCGCCCGCCCGGTGGCGAGGCGTCGTCGGGCCACGATCGTCAGGCCACGATCGTCGCCTCGGTGGCGGCGCGGATCTCGTCCTCGCCGACGCCCTCGGCGCATTCGACGATTCGCAGGCCGCCCTCGACCACGTCGAGCACCCCGAGATTGGTGATGATCCGGTCGACTACCCCCTGACCGGTCAGCGGCAGGGTGCAACTGCGCAGCAGCTTCGATTCGCCGTGCTTGTTGGTGTGATCCATCACCACGATCACCCGGCCGACGCCGGCGACCAGATCCATCGCGCCGCCCATGCCCTTGACCAGCTTGCCCGGAATCATCCAGTTCGCCAGATCGCCGTTCTCGGCCACCTCCATCGCGCCCAGGATCGCCATCGCGATCTTGCCGCCCCGGATCATGCCGAAGGACATGGCGCTGTCGAAATAGGCGGTATGGGGCAGTTCGGTGATGGTCTGCTTGCCCGCGTTGATCAGGTCGGGGTCCACATCCTCGTCGGTGGGGAAGGGTCCCATGCCGAGCATGCCGTTTTCCGACTGGAGCGTGACATGCACGCCCTCGGGGATATAGTTCGACACCAGCGTCGGAATGCCGATGCCGAGATTGACATACATGCCGTCTTCAAGTTCCCGCGCCGCACGCGCGGCCATCTGGTTGCGGTTCCAGCCCATCTGATAGCCCCTCCGTTCAGGCCGCCCGCGTGGTGCGGTTTTCAATGCGTTTCTCGTGCTCGCCCTGGATCAGGCGGTGGACATAGATGCCCGGCAGGTGGATGTGATCGGGATCGAGCATCCCCGTCGGCACGATCTCCTCGACCTCGACCACGCAGACCCGCCCGCAGGTCGCCGCCGGCGGGTTGAAGTTGCGCGCCGTCTTGCGGAACACCAGATTGCCGGTCTCGTCGGCCTTCCACGCCTTGACGATCGACAGATCCGCCACGATCGCCCGTTCCAGGATATAGGTTTGGCCGTCGAAATCGCGGCTGTCCTTGCCCTCGGCGATCACCGTGCCGACGCCGGTCTTGGTGTAGAAACCCGGGATGCCCGCGCCGCCCGCCCGCATCCGTTCGGCCAGCGTGCCCTGCGGGTTGAATTCCAGTTCCAGCTCACCGGCCAGATACTGACGCATGAACTCGGCATTCTCCCCCACATAGGAAGAGATCATCTTCTTCACCTGGCGGGTCTGCAACAGCAGCCCGAGGCCGAAGTCGTCGACGCCGGCGTTGTTGGACGCGATGGTCAGATCCCGCGTGCCTGCATCGCGGATCGCCGCGATCAGAAGCTCGGGGATGCCGCACAGCCCGAAGCCGCCCGCCGCGATCGTCATGCCGTCGAACAGCAGCCCGTCGAGCGCCTCGGCGGCGCTGGCATAGACCTTTTTCATAAAGCCCTCCTGCAAATTCCCTAGCGCGGTTTTCGCCCGCCGTCAGGTCCGTGTCAATCGCCGCGCTGCGGCGAAGACCGCGTGGCCCGGCCTGCGATGAAAGCCGGGGCCGATGCGTCGGTACCAACGCACCCCCCTCCCGGACCCGCGCCGGCCGCCGCTATGGCACGTGAACGGCCGTCGGGGCCGATCCGGCGCAGCACGCCCGAAGGGATGCGGGCCGTCGCCGCGCGCGTCCGGTCGGCACCGCGTCCCGGTCGCCGGGCCCGGATTATCCGTTTTTCGCGGCGGCCGCCCGCGGCGCCGCCTTGGCGCCGGTCTTGGTACCCTTCTTGGTGCCCGCCTTGGCGCCCTTCTTGGCGGCGGAGGGCGCTTTGGCCTTGGTGCCCGCCGCCTTCTTCGCACCGCGGCCCGCGGTCGCCTTGCCGCGCCCGCTCTTGGCCGCCTTTTCCGCGATCAGCGCCAGCGCGCGGTCAAAGTCGACCTCCTCGGGGGGCAGATCGCGCGGCAGCGTGGCGTTGATCTTGCCCCATTTGACATAGGGGCCGTAGCGTCCGTTCATCACCTGCATCGGGCCACCATCGGGGTGTTCGCCCAATTCCTTCAACGGCTTGGCGGCAGTCCCGCCACGCGCGCCCCGGCTGGCCTTCTGTGCAAGGACCTCGATCGCGCGATTCATGCCAATGGTGAAGACCTCTTCGCTGTCGGCAAGATTGGCATAGGTGCTGTTGTGCTTGACGAAGGGTCCGTAGCGGCCGATCCCGGCCTCGACCGGGGCGCCATCCTCGGGGTGGGCGCCGATCTGGCGCGGCAGTTCCAGCAGCATGAGCGCGCGTTCGAGCGTGATCTGCTCGGGCGTCCAGCCCTTGGGCAGGCTCGCACGCGGGGGCTTGGGAACCTCCTCGGTCGCCTCGCCGCGCTGGACATAGGGTCCGAAGCGGCCGTTGCGCAGGCTGATCGGCTCGCCGTTCTCGTCATGGCCCAGGATCCGCGTCTCGTTGAGCGCGCCCTCCTCGCCGTTCGGCGCCGACAGCGGCCGGGTGTAGCGACATTCGGGATAATTGCCGCAGCCGATGAAGGCCCCGCCCGAGCGCGCCGTCTTCAGATGCAGCCGCCCCTGGCCGCAGAGCGGGCATTGCCGCGGGTCCGCGCCGTCGGCGCGGGGCGGATAGAGATGGGGGCCGAGGATCTCGTCGATCTTCTCCAGCACCTCCGAGATCCGCAGCTCGGCGGTTTCCGCGATCGCGGCGGAGAAGTTGCGCCAGAATCGCGACAGTACGTCCTTGTAGTCCCGCTCGCCGGCCGAGATGTCATCGAGCTGTTCCTCGAGATCGGCGGTGAAGTCGTATTCGACATAGCGACGGAAATAGTTGCTCAGGAAGGCCGTCACCAGCCGTCCCTTGTCCTCGGGGATCAGGCGGTTCTTGTCCTTGCGGACATATTCGCGGTCCTGGATCGTGGTGACGATGGAGGCATAGGTCGAGGGCCGGCCGATGCCGAGTTCTTCCATCCGCTTGACCAGCGTCGCCTCGGTGTAGCGCGGCGGGGGCTGGGTGAAATGCTGTTCGGGCGTGATCTGCCGCTTGGCCATGGTCTCGCCCTGCATCAGTTGCGGCATGCGGCGGCCATCCTCGCCCTCGTCGTCGTCGCGGCCTTCCTCGTAGACCCGCAGAAAGCCGTCGAACATCACCACCTGCCCGGTGGCGCGCAACCCGACCTCGCCGTCGGCGCTGACGATCTCGGCGGTGGTGCGTTCGAGCCGGGCGGCGGCCATCTGGCTGGCGATCGTGCGTTTCCAGACCAGTTCATATAGCCGGCGCTGGTCGGTCTCGGCGATGCGCAGGCTGTCGGGATCGGCCGACATGTCGGTGGGGCGAATGCATTCATGCGCCTCCTGGGCGTTCTTGGCCTTGTTCTTGTACATCCGCGGACTGTCGGGCACGTATTCGTTGCCAAAGCGCGCCTTGATGGCGTCGCGCGCGGCCATCACCGCCTCGGGGGCCATGTCGATGCCGTCGGTCCGCATGTAGGTGATGTGCCCGGCCTCGTAGAGCCGCTGCGCCGCCGACATGGTGGCGCGCGCGCCCATGCCGAACTTGCGGCTGGCTTCCTGCTGCAGCGTCGAGGTCATGAAGGGCGCCGAAGGGTTGCGCGTGGCGGGCTTGGCCTCGACCGAGGCGACGGTGAAGCTGCGCGAGTCGATGGCCTTGACGGCCATTTCCGCCGCCGTTTCGCTGGGCAGGTCGTAGCGCTCCAGCTTCTTGCCGCCCAGAACCACGAGACGGGCGTCGACGTCCTGACCGCGCGGGGTGGCCAGCAGGGCGGCGACGCTCCAGTATTCGCGGGCGCGGAAGGCCTCTATCTCCATCTCCCGCTCGACGATCAGCCGCAGGCAGACCGATTGCACCCGCCCCGCCGATTTGGCGCCGGGCAACTTGCGCCACAGAACCGGCGACAGGTTGAAGCCGACCAGATAGTCCAGTGCGCGCCGCGCGAGATAGGCCTCGACCAGGGCGCGGTCGATCTCGCGCGGGGCCTTCATCGCCGATGTCACCGCCGATTTGGTGATCGCGTTGAAGGTCACGCGGCTGACTTTCGTGTCCTTGCGGATCGCCGAGGCCAGTGCCTCCTGCAGATGCCACGAGATCGCCTCGCCCTCGCGGTCGGGGTCGGTGGCGAGGATCAGCGTGTTGTCCTGTTTCAGTGCGTCCTTGATCGCCCGGATGTGTTTCTTGCTGTCGCTCGCGACTTCCCATTTCATCGCGAAATCGTGTTCCGGATCCACCGATCCGTCCTTGGGCGGCAGGTCGCGGACATGACCGTAGGAGGCAAGGACGGTATGGTCGGAGCCGAGATACTTGTTGATTGTCTTGGCCTTGGCCGGAGACTCGACGACGACGACTGCCATGA
The DNA here is from genome assembly GCA_030147905.1 of Acidimangrovimonas sp. The sequence continues at coordinate 6,719 of JASBUM010000389.1, read as the reverse complement.
AAACCTCTTAAATCATGCCTTTCGCTTGGCCGGGCCAATGTGGGGGAATGCGCGGGGATGTCAATGGAGGCCCCGCCGCGAACCGCCCGACGCCGCGCCCTTCCGCCGTCGTCGGGGCGCGTGGCCCGGCCGGGGCCAGCGATCGGGGCCAGCGACCGGGGCCAGTGACCGGGGCCAGTGACGGTGCGCGGATCCGGCGCCCGCGTCGGGCGACCTAGCCCGACCCCGTCGGTCCGGAACGGAATCGCGCCAGGCGTCTGATCGCCCCAGGTGTCTGGTCGGGGACATGCGTGCCGTTCCCGTCCCGAAGGGCGCATGCGAGGAGGCGGTCAGTGCAGCCGCGCCAGGAAGCCGCCGGGGCGACGTTCGATCCGGCCGTCGAGTTCCAGCGCCAGAAGTTCCTGTGCCACGCGCGCGGGTGGCAGGGCGAGATCGCGCAAGAGCTGATCCTCCGCGGTGGGACTGGCGCCAAGCCGCCCGAGGATCGCGGCGTGAATGTCCCGGGCATGGTCCGCAACTGGGTCCGCGGGCAAGGGCGGCGCGGGCAGCTGCGACGGGGGCTGCTGCGACGGGGACACCTGCGACGGGGGCTGGTGTGGCTGGGGCCCAGAGGAACCCGCGCGGCCATCCCGGCGACGGGGTGTGGCCTCGGCCGGCCGGCCGCGATCGCTCCGTGAATGGTCATCGGCGGCGGCGGGCGGCTCCTCGCGCGGGGTCGGCCCCGGTGGGGGCGTGGCCGCCACGCACGGCGTGGCGAGCGCGGGGCCGAGCGCTTCGATCGCATCCTCTGCGTCGCGCAACAAAACCGCGCCCTCTCGGATCAGGAGGTTGCAGCCTGCCGCACGCGGATCCAGCGGATGCCCCGGTACGGCCAGAACCTCGCGCCCCTGTTCGAGCGCGAGCCGCGCGGTGATGAGGCTGCCCGAACGCTGCGCAGCCTCGACCACGATGACGGCGCGGCACAGGCCGGCAATGATGCGGTTGCGCGCCGGAAAATGGCGTGCCTGCGGCGCGCAGCCCGGCGGCTGTTCCGACAACAGTCCCCCGTCGCCGGCGATCCGCATCGCGAGATCGGTGTTTTCGGCCGGATAGATGGCGTCCACACCACCCGCGAGCACCGCAATCGTCGGGCCGGGCAGGGCGCCCTCGTGGGCGGCGGTGTCTATCCCGCGCGCCAGTCCCGACACAACGGCAAAGCCTGCCTCGTCCAATGCGCGCGCCAGCCTGCGCGCCATGCGCAGCCCCAGGCTGGACGCATTGCGCGCGCCCACCAGCGCGATCATCGGCCGGTTCAGCCTGTCGCTGCGGCCGCGCAGCCACAGCACCGGCGGCGCGTCCGGCAGGGCGGCGAGCGGCTTCGGGTAGTCGTCGCCGCCGTGCCGAAGGAGCCGGGCGCCTGCACGTTTTCCCGCTGCGAGTTCGGCCGCCGCGACGCCCGCCGGGCATGGGCGATAGTCGCGCAACCCGGCGCCGCGCGCGATTCCCGGCAGCGCCTCGAGCGCCGCCCCCGCGCAGCCGTATTCCTCGATCAGCCGGTGAAAGGTCACCGGACCCACCCTGTACGAGCGGATGAGGCGCAGCCAGGTCAGGTCATCGGCGTCATGCGCCGCCGAAGGCTGCGAGAGGGTGGCCGATGACGTCCCGGGCCGTGAGAGGATTGTCGTCCGTGGTGTCGATCCAGCCATCTGCCGCGCCTCATCCGGCCGACAGGATCCCTGATCGCGGTTAACAGGAGGTGAATCGCCGAGGCGCGCGAGCCAAGCCACAGACCAAGCGCCGTCCCCGGCATGTTCAGGCCGATCTCCGGGGCCGTCGTCCCGCGCCGCCGCCACATGTCCCGCGGACCTTGCCGTGCAGGGCCGGGGCCTGTGCCCGGGCGGCCGCCGGCGGGCGCCGCCCGGATCGGTCAGGCAGCGGAGCCGCCGACCGTAAGGCCCCCGATCAGCAGTGTCGGCTGGCCGACGCCGACCGGCACCCACTGGCCCGCCTTGCCGCAATTGCCGATCCCCGGATCAAGCCTCATGTCGTTGCCGATCGCGCGGACATGCTGCATCGCGGTCGGCCCGTCGCCGATCAGCGTGGCGCCCCTGACCGGAGCGCCCAGTTGCCCGTTCCTGACCCGGTAGGCCTCGGTGCAGGAGAAGACGAACTTGCCGTTGGTGATGTCCACCTGGCCGCCGCCGAAGCCCACCGCGTAGATCCCGTCGCGCAGATCGGCCAGGATCGCCTCGGGCGTGGCATCGCCTGCCGTCATGTAGGTATTGGTCATCCGGGGCATCGGCGCATGCGCATAGCTTTCGCGCCGTCCGTTGCCGGTGGCGGGCACGCCCATCAGCCGCGCGTTCTGACGGTCCTGCATGTAGCCCACGAGGATGCCGTCCTCGATCAGCATGGTGCGCCCCGAGGGCGTTCCCTCGTCGTCGATCGACAGTGAGCCGCGCCGGTCGGGCAGCGTGCCGTCGTCGAGCACTGTCACGCCGGGCGCCGCGACCCGTTGGCCCATCAGTCCGGCGAAGGCGGAGGTGCCCTTGCGGTTGAAGTCGCCCTCCAGCCCGTGGCCCACTGCCTCGTGCAGCAGGACACCCGGCCAGCCGGGCCCCAGGACCACGTCCATGACACCCGCCGGCGCGGGTTCGGCCCGCAGATTTACCAGCGCGATACGCAGCGCCTCGCGTGCGATTGCCTGCCAGTGATCGCGCGCTACCAGCCCTTCCAGCCCGAAACGTCCGCCACCGCCGCTGCTTCCGCTTTCGCGCCGGCCCTGCTCCTCGACGATGACCGAGATTCCGATGCGCGCCATCGGCCGTATGTCGGCAAGCCGGGTGCCCTCGGGGCGCAGGATCTCCACCTCCTGCAGGCTGGCCGCCAGCGTGGCCGAGACCTGCACCACGCGGCTGTCGAGCCCGCGCAGGAAGGCGTCGATCTCGCGAAGCGTCTCGACCTTCGCGCCGAAGGCCGCGCCGGCGATCGGGTCGGCATCGCTGTAGAGCCGGCGGTTGGTGCCCGCCGGTGCCGGTGCCATCGTGCCGCCGCCGTCGCCCACCGCAAGGCGCGCGGTCTGGGCCGCGCGGCGCAGCGCGGCCTCGGTCAGATGGGTGGAATGGGCATAGCCCGCGACCTCGCCGTGCACGGCGCGCAGGCCGAACCCTTCCGAGGCGTCGTAGCTTGCGGTCCTGATCCGCCCGTCGTCGAGCACCAGCGCCTCCGACCGGCGCCGTTCGAGGAACAATTCGCCGTCATCGCCCCCCGCCGTCGCCTCGCGCAGGATCGCCAGCGAGCGTTCGGGGTCGAGATGGGTCTCGAAAGGGCGAAATCGGTCGTCTGCCATGGTGTCGGTTTCCTGTCATTGAGCGAGATCAAAAAGCGGCACCATGCCGCAGCGGTTTTTCTTGTCCGCTAGGCCGTATTATGGTTTCACGAAAGCTATAAACAAGGGATGGCGCCCGATCGGGACGCTTCCGACAAGCGGATCAAAAAGCCGCGAGGGAATGGGAACAGAACATGCGACACTCGATTCTGATATCGGGCATCGGTTCCGTGGTTGCCAGCCTTGCGGTGGCGATCCCGGCCGCGGCCCAGGAAACGCTCAGGGCGATCGGCCAGCCGGTCGACGGCGGGACGGGCTTCCAGCCCGCCGCCACGATCGTGGCCCGGCACGTGCAGGGGCTGGAGCACATGATCAGCTACATCATGCTGGGCATCGTGCTGCTGGTGACGGCGCTGCTGATCTACGTCGTCGTGCGCTTCAACAAGCGCAGCAATCCGAAGCCCGCCAAGTTCACCCACAACACGCCGCTGGAGATCGCCTGGACCCTGATCCCGGTCGTGATCCTGGTGATCATCGGGGCCTATTCGCTGCCGGTGCTGTTCTTGCAGGAGGAAATCCCGAAGGCCGACGTGTCGATCAAGGTCACTGGCAACCAGTGGTACTGGTCCTATCAATATGCCGACGCCGCGGGCAAGCCGCAGTTCGCCTTCGACAGCTACATGATCGGCAGCCCGGCAACCATCACCGGCGCCGAAGAGAAGGCCGGGGTCAAGCCCTTCGTCATGAACGGCGCCATGAAGGCCAAGCTTGCCAAGGCCGGCTATACGCCCGACGAATTCCGGCTTGCGGTGGACAACCCGATGGTGGTGCCGGTCGGCAAGACGGTGGTGCTGCGCGTGACCGGATCGGATGTCATCCACTCCTGGACGGTGCCGGCCTTCGGCGTCAAGCAGGATGCGGTGCCGGGACGGATCGCGGAATTGTGGTTCAAGGTCGACAAGCCCGGGATCTATTTCGGGCAATGTTCCGAATTGTGCGGAAAGGACCATGCGTTTATGCCCATCGAGGTGCGTGCGGTGAATGATTCCGATTACAAGGCCTGGCTCACCGGCGCGAAGAAGCTATACGCCTCGGCGACCAGCCCGGCCCCGGCGCCGGTGATGGTGGCCGCCAACAACTAGCCCCATGGGGCGCGATCCGGGCCGGTGAAGCGGCCCGGATGACGACGGAGAAGACATGAGCGACATCAGAGCGGTCACGACCCCCGGCGATGCGGGTCTCGGCGATTACCTGCGGCTTCTCAAGCCGCGGGTCATGTCGCTTGTGGTCTTCACGGCGCTGGTGGGGCTTCTGGTTGCGCCGGTGCCGGTCAACCCGGTGATCGCGATCGCCTCGATCCTGTTCGTGGCGCTGGGCGCGGGGGCCTCGGGTGCGCTGAACATGTGGTGGGATGCCGATATCGACGGCAAGATGCGCCGCACCTGTGACCGCCCGGTTCCCAGCGGACGCGTCACCGCGCAGGAGGCCCTGGCGCTGGGGCTTTCGCTGTCGGGGCTCGCGGTGGTCATGCTGGGCCTGACGGCCAATGCCGTGGCTGCGGCGCTGCTGGCCTTCACCATCTTCTTCTATGTCGTCATCTACTCGATGTGGTTGAAGCGCTCGACGCCGCAGAACATCGTCATCGGAGGCGCGGCGGGGGCCTTTCCGCCGATGATCGGCTGGGCCATCGCCACCGGCGGGGTCTCGGTCGAAAGCGTGCTGATGTTCGCGCTGATCTTCATGTGGACGCCGCCGCATTTCTGGTCGCTGGCGCTGTTCATGAAGGACGACTATTCCAACGCCGGGGTGCCGATGATGACGGTCACCCATGGCCGCGCCGCCACCCGGCGCCGGATCCTGGCCTATGCCGCGGCGCTGGTGCCCGTGGCGCTGTCGGTGTCCTTCACGGCGATCGGCGGGCCGCTCTATCTTGCGGTTTCGCTTCTGTTCAACATCTGGTTCCTGCACGGTGCATGGACGATATTCCGCCGCGACGAGGTCGCCGCCGAAGCCGATCGCTACCGGGTGGAAAAGCGCGTCTTCCGGCTGTCGCTCTATTATCTATTCGCCCATTTCGCCGCCATTCTCGGGCAGGCGCTGCTGACCCACTACGGAATGGGGGGCTGGTGATGGCGATCGCGCGCGAACATGACATTCACCGCCGCCGGCTGGGCCGCAACCTTGGAATCGGGGCGGCGTTGCTGTTCTTCGTGGTGCTGGTTTTCGCGGTGACGCTGGTCAAGCTCGGCAACCTGCCGCCTCAGGCACCGGCGCCGGCGACGGAGATCGTCGAATGAGGCGCGCGGGCAGAAGGACGGGCCACCGGGCGGGGCGCATGGTGCATGGCGCCGCGATGCTGGGGCTGACCGGCGCTATGGCGCTGGGCGGCTGGGTGGCGCTTCCGCATCTGGCGCGTCTGGCCGGGATCGGCCAGTCTGACCCCTTGCTGCGCAAGCTTGTCGTGCGGGTCGATGCGGCCAGCGGTACGCCGGGCGCGCGGGCACCCGCAGGCTGGCAGTTCGCGCCCCTGCAGCGGCGGATGACGTTGCGTCTGGGCGAGACCGGCGTTGCCTTCTTCACCGCTGTGAACGGCACCGACCGGACGGTATCGGCATCGCCGCAGGTCCGCGTCAGCCCGGCCAGCGCACGACCCTATGTGCAGGCGCTGTCCTGCGGTTGCGGCGCCGGTCCGCGGCTGGGCCCGCACCAGCGCGCCGAACTGCCGTTCACCTTCTATCTCGACCCCGCCATCGCGCGGGATCCTGCCACCCGCGGGCTGCGTAGCATCACGCTGTCCTATTCGTTCAAGGCGGCCGCAAGGCCCACACGGCAGGCAGCCCTGTTGCCGGCCGCAGGAAAGACACTGAAGGAATGACGCAATAGCCGACGAGGGATCGATCGCCATGGCGCATGCTAAGAACCACGACTACCATATCCTTCAACCTTCCATCTGGCCCTTCCTGGGCGCGGTGGGTGCATTCGTGATGCTTTTCGGCGGTGTCCTGTGGATGCACGGGCAGGGGCCGTGGATCTTCCTGATCGGCGCGCTGGTGGTTGCCTATGTGATGTTCGGCTGGTGGGCCGAGGTCGTGCACGAGGGCAATACCGGAGACCATACGCCGGTGGTGCGGCTCGGATTGCGCTATGGGTTCATCCTGTTCATCATGTCCGAGGTGATGTTCTTCTCGGCCTGGTTCTGGACCTTCATCAAGCACGCCATGTACCCTGGCGGCGCGGCCGAGCCCGCGGCCTTCAACGTCTGGCCGCCCGCCGGGATCGAGACCTTCGATCCGTGGCACCTGCCGATCATCAACACCTTGATCCTGCTGTGTTCGGGCGCGGCGGCGACCTGGGCGCATCACGCGCTGGTCCATGAGAACAATCGCAAGGACCTGCAGAACGGGCTGCTTCT
>JASBUM010000387.1 GCA_030147905.1 Acidimangrovimonas sp. | reverse complement strand
GTATCGCCCACGGCGGGCACCGCGCAGCCGGCCGCAACCGGGGCGCAGGGCACGGGTTCCACGGGATCACAGGGCACGGTACCCGGCACTGCGCCGCTGTCACCGGCCAGCCCCGAGGCGGTCGCCCAGTCGATCCGCCCTGCACCGCGCCCCGCCGCGGCGCCGCAGCAGCCGGGCGCGGTCGCAAGCGCCGACACCAATGCCGCCGTCGCCGCGGCCGGTGGCGGGGGCGATGCGCTGAGCGCGGCCATCGCCTCGGCCATATCGTCTGTTTCCGACGTGGCGGCGACGCCGGCCACGATGGACCCGGCCAAGCTTGCCCCGGGCACCAGGCTGGTGCAGCTGGGCGCCTTCGACAGCGCCGATGCCGCGCGGGCGCGCTGGCAGCGGTTGGAGGGGCAGTTCGGCGCGGTTATGGCCGACAAGGCCCGGGTGATCGAATCCGCCGTCAGCGGCGGGCGCCGCTTCTACCGGCTGCGTGCCTACGGCTTCGGCTCGGATGCGGAGGCGCGGCGCTTCTGCTCGGTGCTGCTGGCCGAGAACACCTCCTGCGTGCCGGTGGTCGTGCGCTGATGGCTGCTGCGCCCCATGCGGTGGTTCTGGGATGCCGTGGGGCCCGTCTCGATCCGCAGGAGGCAGCCTATTTCCGCGACGCCGATCCCTGGGGTTTCATCCTGTTCGCGCGCAACGTCGAAGATCCGCGCCAGCTCGAGCGGCTGGTGGGGGACCTGCGCCATGCCGTCGGGCGTGACGCGCCGGTGATGATCGACCAGGAAGGCGGCCGCGTCCAGCGGATGCGCGCCCCCCACTGGCGCGAGTGGCCCAGCCCCGAGGCCGAGTCGCGCGACGAAGACGTCGCCCGCGCGGCACGTCGGCTGTGGCTGCGCGCGCGGCTGATCGCGGCCGAGCTGGCGGCGGTGGGCATCGACGTCGATTGCATCCCCACCCTCGACGTCGCCCGGCCCGAGACCCATCCCTTCCTTGCCAACCGCTGTTTCGGCACCGATCCCGCCCGGGTCGCGCGGCTTGGCCGGGCGGTTGCCGACGGGCTCATGGCGGGCGGCGTCCTGCCGGTGATGAAACATGCCCCGGGCCACGGACGTGCCGCCGGCGACAGCCATCATGACCTGCCGCGGATCGACGCCGCGCCGGAGGCCTTGCGCGCGGTGGATTTCGCCCCGTTCGCCGCCCTCGCCGATCTGCCGATGGCGATGACGGCACATCTCGTCTACAGCGCCTTCGACGGGGCGCGCCCGGCCACGCTTTCGCCCCGGATGATCGCGCTGATCCGCGAGGAGATCGGCTTTGGCGGCTTGCTGCTGAGCGACGACATCAGCATGGAGGCGCTTTCGGGCGGGCTGCGCGAACGTACCGAGGCGGCGCGAATGGCGGGTTGCGACGTGGTGCTTCATTGCACGGGATCGCGGGCGGAGATGGACGCGGTGCTTGCCGGAGCGGGCCGGCTGGAAGGGCTCGCGGCCGCGCGCGCCGCGGGTGTGCTGGCGGCGCGGTGCGCGGCCTTGCCTGTTGACATTGCCGCGCTCGAGGCCGAGCTTGAAGCTTTGCGGCATGATCGCGGCGATGGCTGAAAGCGACTGGGAAGAGGACCGGCAGGAGGGTGCGGTTGCGCTGGCGGAACGCCTTGCCGCCGAGGCGCTGATCGTCGATGTCGACGGCTTCGAGGGTCCGCTCGATCTTCTGTTGACGCTGTCGCGCACCCAGAAGGTGGACCTGCGCCGCGTCTCGATCCTGCAACTTGCCGAGCAATATCTGGCTTTTGTTAACCGCGCCAAGTCGTTGCGGATCGAACTTGCAGCGGATTATCTGGTGATGGCGGCATGGCTCGCCTATCTCAAGTCGCGCCTGCTGCTGCCGCCCGACCCGAGCGAGGATGGCCCCTCGGCCGAGGATCTCGCGGCCCACCTGGCCTTTCAGCTCGAGCGGCTTCAGGCGATGCGCGAGGTTGCGGCGCGGCTGATGGCGCGCGATCAGCTGGGGCGCGAATTCTTCGCCCGCGGGGCGCCCGAGACCATCAGCCACAACCGGCGCCAGAACTGGACCGCCAGCCTCTATGACTTGATGCAGGCCTATGCGCGGATCCGCACCCGTGACGAATTCCGCCCCTTCGTCATGGACCGTCAGGATGTCTACACGATGGAACAGGCGCTGGAGCGGATGCGCGGCCTGATCGGCTATGTCGGCGAATGGACGGAACTTGGCAGCTATCTGCCCGAGGGCTGGCAACTCGATCCCTCGCGGCGCCGCTCTGCCACCGCGGCGCATTTCGCCGCCGCGCTGGAACTGGCCAAGGACGGCCGGATCGAGATCCGCCAGGGCAGGACCTTCGCCCCGATC
>JASBUM010000373.1 GCA_030147905.1 Acidimangrovimonas sp. | reverse complement strand
TCGGGCTTCTCGGTCTCTAGCGCGTCGAGATATTTCTCGACCGCGTTGTTGATGCCGAGATCGACGACCTCGAAGCCCGCGCCCTCCATCATCATCGAGACAAGGTTCTTGCCGATGTCGTGGATGTCGCCCTTGACGGTGCCGATCACCATCTTGCCCATGCGCGGGGCGCCGGTCTCGGCCAGAAGCGGCTTGAGGATCGCCATCCCCGCCTTCATCGCGTTCGCGGCGAGAAGAACCTCGGGCACGAAGAGGATGCCGTCGCGGAAATCGTCACCGACGATCTTCATCCCGGCGACCAACGCCTCGGTCAGCACGCGGTAGGGTGCCCAGCCGCGTCCGAGGAGTATGTTCACTCCTTCCTCGATCTCGTCCTTGAGACCGTCGTAAAGATCGTCATGCATCTGCAGGACAAGATCGTCGTCCGACAGATCCGCCAGGATGATTTCGTCGTCTTCGTCCGCCATGGCCTGCTCCGAAACAGCAAATTGCACCCTTGATGCGGTCAAATGCCGATCTTGGACTTTCAGATTTGCGACATCCCCGGTGTCATCCACGACTTGGCGGGAAATGACAAGCCGTTGTCGGCGGGAACGGGGCGGGAACGGGCATGTCCGGTTGTATAATGTTCTTCTTATGTTCTATAATTTTTCTCCGGTCGAGTAGACGGCCGGGGCGGAGAGGAGAGGCGGGACGGCGATGGAAGGGGAGACGGACGATACCGGCGGGGCCGGGGACGCCCGCCCGCCCGCCAATCGGGCGCTGGTGGCGGGGCGCGCGCGGGCGCGGGGGGCCGCGGCAAACGACGCCGGCCGGTTCGAGCGATACGCGCGCGTGGCGGTCGACGACGGCTGGGACAGTCCGCCGCCCGAGGGCGCGCTGGAGACGCTCGTGCGGATCGAGCGGCCGCGCAGCGCGCTCAGCTACAACCGTTCGCCCGATATCGGCTTCGATCGCTCGATAAACCCCTATCGGGGGTGCGAGCACGGTTGCATCTACTGTTTCGCCCGGCCCGGCCATGCCTATCTCGGGTTGTCGCCGGGGCTCGATTTCGAGACGCGCCTGATCGCGCGGCCGGGGATCGCGGCGGTGCTGGCGCGCGAGCTGGCCGCGCCGCGCTATCGCCCGGCGCCGATCGCGATCGGGACCAATACCGACCCCTACCAGCCGGCCGAGGCCCGCCTTTCGATCATGCGCGAGATCCTCGAGCTGCTGGCGCGGACGGGCCATCCGGTGGCGATCACCACCAAGGGCACGCTGATCGAGCGCGACATCGACCTTCTGGCGCCCATGGCGGCGGCGGGGCTGGTCAGGGTCGGCCTGTCGGTGACGACGCTCGATCCCCAGCTTTCGCGTCGGATGGAGCCGCGCGCGCCTTCGCCGCGCCGGCGTCTGGCCGTGATCGAGCGGCTGGCGCGGGCGGGAATCGGGGTGCGGGTGATGCTTGCGCCGCTGGTGCCGGGGCTCAACGATCACGAGATGGAGGCGATACTCGCGGCCGCGCGCGACGCCGGCGCATCCTGGGCAAGTCGCATCACCTTGCGGCTGCCGGGCGAGGTTTCCGGGCTGTTTCGCGAATGGCTCGGCCGGCATTATCCGGCGCGGGTGGACAAGGTGATCGGGCGGCTGCATGCGCTGCACGGGGGGCGCGACTACGATCCGGCCTGGGGGCGGCGGATGGAGGGGACCGGGACCTGGGCCGATCTGACGGCCGCGCGCTTCCGCGTGGCTTGCCGGCGGCTGGGGCTCGACCTGCCGGCGCCGGCACTGCGTTGCGACCTGTTTCGCCCGCCCGGGAGCGATTCGACGCCTTCGCGCGATGCGGATACGGATCCGCAGCTTTCACTGCCGCTTTAGCGGTCCGGGCGCGGCGTCTGCCGCCCCTGTGCCAGTGCGGCAGCGGCGGGACGCCTCCGGCGGGGCGGTATTTGGACCCGGAAGAGGAGGGCGGGCGCGCCCGGCATGAAGGCCGGAGCCGGGGCGCGGCGCGCGACCTTGATTATCCGGGGATTATCCGCGCCGACGGCGTTCACGGCGCCGGGCGCCGCCGGCATCGTCGTCGCCGGTGCCGTCGCTGGCCGAGGAGAAGCCCCCCAGCAGGGCCGCGATCTGTTCGAGCGTTGGGCGCGCGCCCTTGGGGCGTTCCTCGAGCGCTTGACGCATGGCGCGCAGATGTTCGGGCATGGTGCCGCAGCAGCCCCCGATGATGCGCGCGCCGGCGTCGCGGGCAAGGACCGCATATTCCGCCATCAGTTCCGGGGTGCCGTCGTAATGGATGTGTCCGTCGTGGAACTTGGGGATGCCGGCGTTGCCCTTCGCGATGATCGGGCGTTCCGTACCCTGGGCCCCGAAGCCGAGCACCGTACGCATCAGATCGGCGGCGCCCACGCCGCAATTGGCCCCGAAGGCCAGCGGCGGCACCGGCAGCTTCTCGACCAGATCGACGAGCGCGGCCGATGTGATGCCCATCATCGTGCGCCCGGCGGTGTCGAAGCTCATCGTGCCGCACCAGGGCATGCCGGCCAGCCGTGCGGCCTCGGCCGCCGCCTTGTATTCCTCGGCGGCCGAGATGGTCTCGACCCAGAGCACATCGGCGCCGCCGGCCTTCAGCCCCTCGGCCTGTTCGTGGAATATCTCGACGGCCAGTTCATGGGTCAGGTTGCCCATCGGCGCCATGATCTCGCCCGTCGGTCCCACGGAACCCGCGACCACCACCGGCCGCCCGGCGGCATCCGCGACCTCTCGACCAAGCTCGGCCGCGAGACGGTTCAGCTCCCGCGTCCGCGCCTGGGCGTCATGCAGCTTGAGCCGCGCGGCATTGGCGCCGAAGCTGTTGGTCAGGAAGATGTCCGACCCGGCCTCGACGGCGTCGCGGTAGAGCTTGCGGATATTGTCGGGCTGGTCGCTGTTCCACAGTTCGGGGGCCTCGCCCGAAGCCAGCCCCATGTTGAACAGATTGGTGCCGGTCGCGCCATCGGCCATCAGCCAGTCGCGCTGTGCGAGAAGTTCCGCCAGAAG
>JASBUM010000371.1 GCA_030147905.1 Acidimangrovimonas sp. | reverse complement strand
GCCACCGCGTGGCGAGCGTGTCGCGCGCACGGGCGAATCGAAGCTTCCAATGCGGATAGAAGGCGGTGGGGATCAACGCGGCGTCGTGGGTCCAATGCTCGAAGATCCGCCGCTCACGCTCGAGGAGGGAGTCGAGAGCCCCCGGCCGGTAACCCGCCATCCGCACGCCGAGTATCATGTGATGGGCGCGGGCGACCGTGTTGATACTGTCGATCTGGACAAAGCCCAGGGCCTCGATCAGCCGCTCAAGACCGCCCGCGGGCGCCGGCCCGGCAAGCATGTGACGGGCAAGGAAAAGCCGCCGGGCCGCGTCGTTGCCTAGTTTCGGGCGGCCGGTCGGCGGCATGGCGGTTCCTCCTTCGACGGCGCGCGATGGCGACGGGGTCACCCCGCCGCACCCGACCCCGGTAGATGGCGCTGCACCCGCGCCAGTTCCGCCCGCCGGAACCGGCGCATCTAGAGATACCGGTTGACCAGGTTTTCCAGCCGCTCCTGCCGACCCGAACGCGGGCGCGGATTGATCCCTTCGGCCAGCACCCGTTCGGCGATGGCATCGAGCGATCCGTCACGCAGCATCGCCTGTGCGGCGCCGTCATCCCAGCCGGCATAGCGTTCGGCACGCGCTGCCTCCAGCGCGCCATCCTCGAGCATCGCCGCCGCCGCCTTCAGCCCGCGCGCACAGACATCCATCGCCCCCGCATGGGCCAGAACCAGATCTTCGGCATCGAGGCTCTGGCGGCGGATCTTGGCGTCGAAGTTGGTGCCCCCCGTGGTGAAGCCGCCGGCGCGCAGGATCTCGTAATAGGCCAGCGCGACCTCGGGCACGTTGTTGGGGAACTGATCGGTATCCCAGCCCGACTGGTAGTCGTTGCGGTTCATGTCGATCGAGCCGAAGATGCCGAGGCTGGCGGCAAGGGCGATCTCGTGTTCGAAGGAATGGCCGGCAAGGATCGCGTGGCCCTGCTCGATATTGACCTTGATCTCGTCCTCCAGCCCGAAACGGCGCAGGAAGCCATAGACCGTGGCGACATCGTAATCATACTGGTGCTTCGACGGCTCCTGCGGTTTCGGCTCGATCAGGATCGCGCCCTTGAAGCCGATCTTGTGCTTGTAATCGACGACCATGCGCAGGAATCGCGCCATCTGCTCGGCCTCGCGCCCGAGATCTGTGTTCAGAAGCGTCTCGTAGCCCTCGCGGCCACCCCACAGGACATAATTCTCGCCCCCCAGCCGCAGGGTGGCATCCATGCAGGTATTCACCGTGGCCGCGGCGAAGGCGAAGACATCCGGGTCGGGGTTGGTCGCGGCGCCGGCCATGTAGCGGCGGTGGGTGAAGAGATTGGCCGTGCCCCACAGAAGCCGGGTACGACTGCCTTCCATCTTCTCGCCGATGTAATCGGTGATCGCCTCGAGATTGCGGGTGTTCTCGGCGAAGTCGGCGCCCTCCGGGCGGACATCGGCATCGTGAAAGCAGAAGAAGGGCGCACCGAGACGCTCGAACAGGTCGAAGGCGGCATCGGCCTTGGCCCGCGCCAGTTCCATGGCGTCATCGCCCGCCGCACCGAACCACGGGCGCTCGAAGGTCTGGCCGCCGAAGGGATCGCCGCCCTGATAGGCGAAGCTGTGCCAATAGGCGACGGCAAAGCGCAGATGGTCTTCCATCCGCGTGCCCATGACCTCTGCATCCGGGTCGTAATGGCGGTAGGCGAAGTCGTTGTCGCTGTCGGGTCCTTCGTAGCGAAGGGCGGGAATGGCGTCGAAATAGCGCGTCATGGTCTTCCTGTCACAAGCTGAGGGCACGCAGCCCGTCGCGGGCGGCGCAATGGCGCGCGTGCCCCTGATCGAATGCCGCGACCAGCGCCTGATCGGGCGCAATGGTGCGGGCGATGGGCGGGGGCGTTGCGATCTCGGCGCCGGCGCCGGTGGCGGCCATCATCGCCAGTCGTGCCGCGCCGAAGGCCGCACCGAAATCGCCCGCGGCGGGGCAATCGACGGGAATGTCGAGCGCGGTGGCAATCACCGACAGCCAGTAATCCGATCGCGCACCGCCGCCGACGGCTAGAAGACGCCGGATCCCGGTGCCGGTCGCGGCCAGTGCATCGCGACTGTCACGCAAGGCAAAAGCCACACCTTCGAGTACCGCACGCGCCGCCGCGTCGCGGTCGGTCGCATGTTCGAGGCCCAGGAACGCGCCCCGAATGGCGGCGTCGTTGATCGGCGTGCGTTCGCCGCCCAGATAGGGCAGGAACAGCGTCCGGCCGGGCGGACGCAGGGCGCCGAGCCTGCCGGTCAGGCAGGCGGCATCGGCCCCGACGAGCCGTCCGAGCCAGTTCAGCGCGTCGGTCGCGGCGAGCACCACGCCCATCTGGTGCCAGGTTTCCGGCAGGGCGTGGCAGAAACTGTGAACCGCGGTCTCCGGTGCCGGCCGATAGCCTTCGGTCGCGGCGAAAAGCACGCCCGAGGTACCCAGGCTGACGAAGGCCTCGCCCGCGCGTACCACCCCGGCACCGACGCCCGAGGCCGCGTTGTCCCCGCCACCGCCGGCGATCACCACCGTCTTCGGCAGCCCCCAGCGTGCCGCCAGCTCGGGCCGCAGGATGCCCGAAATCTCCGATCCCTCGACCAGCCGCGCCATCTGATCGCGCTCCATGCCGCCCGCGGCCAGAAGCGCATCCGACCAGTCCCGCGCGCCGGTGTCGAACCAGCTGGTCCCCGCCGCGTCGGACATCTCGGCGACATGGTCGCCGGTCAGCCACAGCCGCAGGTAATCCTTGGGCAGAAGCACCCGCGCCACGCGCGCGAAGACAGCCGGTTCATGCCGCCGCAACCAGACGAGCTTGGGCGCGGTGAAGCCGGGAAAGACGATATTGCCGCTCAGCCGCCGGAAGATCGGGTCCCCGTCAAGCTCGGCCGCCTCTTCATGGGCGCGGGTATCGTTCCACAGGATGCAGGGGCGCAACACCTCGTCGGCACGGTCCAGCAGCACCGCCCCGTGCATCTGGCCCGACAACCCGATCGCGCGCACACCGTCGAGCCCGACCTGATGGGCAAGCGCGTCGAAGACGGATTCGGCCGCGGCGATCCAGTCGGCGGGCGATTGTTCGGCCCAGCCCGGCGCGGGGCGGCTGACCGAAAGGGGTGCGCCGGCCTCGGCGACGACACCCTGATCCGCGTCGATGACGATGCCCTTCAGACCCGAGGTTCCGAGGTCGAGTCCAAGATACATCACGCCGCCTTTTCTGGTTTCTTCCCCAGGATGATCATGCCCAGAATATCTTCGTCGGTGACATCCTCCACCCGTTCGGTGCCGACGAGCTGGCCGTTTTTCATCACACTGACGCGATCGCACAGATCCATCACGTCATGGATGTCGTGGCTGATGAGGAAGATGCCGATGCCCTGCGCCTTCAGCTCCTGGATCAATTCCCCGACCATCTGGGTTTCTTGCGGGCCCAGTGCGGCGGTGGGCTCGTCCATGATCAGGATGCGGGCGTTGAAATAGACCGCCCGCGCGATCGCCACCGATTGGCGCTGACCGCCCGACAGCGCCGAGACCGGATCCTTGAACTTGGCGAAGTTCGGATTGAGCCGGCCCATGATCTTGCGCGTCTCGGCCTCCATCCGGGCCTCGTCGACGAAGCCCAGCGACGTGACCAGCTCGCGCCCCAGAAAGAGGTTCGCCGCCGCGTCGAGATTGTCGGCCAGCGCAAGGGTCTGGTAGATGGTCTCGATATTATAGGCGCGGGCGTCGCGCGGATTGTGGATGGTGGCCTGCTCGCCGGCGATGTAGATCGCGCCCGAATCCATCTGATAGGCGCCCGAGAGGCATTTGATCAGGGTGGATTTGCCGGCGCCGTTGTGGCCCAGCAGGCCCACCACCTCACCGGGGTAAAGATCGACGCTCACATGATCGACCGCCTTGACGCCGCCGAAAGCGATCGAGATGTCGCGCATCTCGACCAGGGGGGTGACGCCGGCATGCGGCTGCGCCTGGGTTGCTGCGCTCATTTCAAGGCCCCCGTGCGCTTGCGATAGATCGTGTCGATGAAGACGGCCAGCACCAGCACGCCGCCCACGACGATGTTCTGGAACGGCGAATCGACGCCGACCATGGCCATGCCCGATTGCAGCGATTGCATGATCAGCGCACCCAGGATGGCGCCGTAGATCGTGCCGACGCCCCCGGCAAGCGCGGTGCCGCCGATCACCGCCGCGGCGATGGTGCGCAATTCGTCGAGCGTGCCGATGTCGTTGGTGTGATAGGTCTGCCGGGCCGAGGCGACAACGGCCGAAAGCGCCGCCAGCGCACCCATCAGGGCAAAGACCTTGACCGTCAGGAACTTGGTGTTGATGCCGGACAATTCGGCCGCGTCGGGGTTGCCGCCGGTGGCGAAGATATAGCGCCCCAGCCGGGTCTTGCGCGCGATCAGCGTCATCACGATCGCCACCGCGATCAGCAAAAAGACCGAGATCGGCAGGCCGTAGCCGGTGGTATAGCCTTCGGGCATGGTCTGGCCCATCGCCTGAAACCGGCGCTTGAGCACGATCGCCGGCACTTCATAGGCGTTGAGCGTGGCGACGAGGCCAAGGATCGCCGCGGCGATGATACCGCCCAGCGCGAATTCGGCCCAACGCGGCTTCACCTGGAATTCGTGACGCACCTTGTTGCGACGGCTCTGCCAGATCGCGACCCAGGCGGCCACGACGAAGGCCACGCCCAGGATCCATGACAATTCCGGCCCGAGCGTGCCGTTGGTACCGCCGAAAAGCTGGAAGGTCTTGTCGAGCGGACCGAGCGTCTGGCCGTTGGTGATGTACCAGGCGACGTTGCGCCAGACCAGAAGCCCGCCCAGCGTGACGATGAACGACGGAATGGCAAGATATCCCACCATCCAGCCGTTGAAGGCGCCGATCAGCGCCCCCGTGGCCAGCCCGCCGATGATCGCGACCGGCGCGATCAGCGGGCTGCCGAGCGGAACGCCGAGGCTGGGCAGAAGCTGCACCTGCAGCACGCCCATCACCGCCGAGCAAAGGCCCAGCACCGACCCCACCGACAGGTCGATCTCGCGCAGCACGATCACGAAGACCATGCCGGTGGCCATGATCGCCACGGAAACCGTCTGGATCGTCAGGTTGAAGATGTTGCGCGGGGTCAGAAAGAGCCCGCCGGTGACGAAGTGGAAGCCCACCGCGAGCACGACAAAGGCACCGATCATCCCCAGAAGGCGGGTGTCTAGTTCCAGCGTCGCGAAGAAGGATTTCCGGCGGGTGGTGTCGGGGCTCGGGGCCATAGCGGTCATGACGATATTCCTGGAAGATGGACGGCTGGGGCATGGCGCGCACTAGGGCAAGCCCCTCTGCCGCGGGTCCCCGGCCCGTGGGCCGGGGATGGGTTCGTCGGATGGACGATCAGCCGCCGATCACTTGCACGGCGCCGGGCCGTTGGTCACGCCCTGGCACAGGCGCGCCTTGGTGATCCAGCCGGCGTCGACGACGACGTTCAGGTTGTCCTTGGTGATCGGGACGGGCTTGAGGAAGATCGCCCGCACCTCGTTGCCGCCGGGCGTCTTGAACATGGTCTCGCCCTTGACCTTGGCCTTGGGATTCTTGGCCAGTTCGACCGCGATCTTGGCGCCGGCCTTGCCCAGCTCACGCGAGTCCTTCCACACCGAAACCGTCTGGGTGCCCAGCGCGATGCGGTTCAGCGCCGCCTTGTCGCCGTCCTGACCCGAGACCGGAATGCCCTGCATGCCCTGTTCGGTCAGCGCCGCCACGGCGCCGCCGGCGGTGCCGTCGTTCGAGGCCACGACCGCATCGACCTTGTTGTTGTTGGCGGTCAGGATCTGTTCCATGTTGCGCTGGGCGTTGGCCGGCAGCCAGCCGTCGGTATAGGCCTCGCCGACCACCTTGATGTCGCCGCGGTCGATCGCGGGCTTCAGGACCTCAAGCTGCCCCTTGTGCAGGAAGTCCGAGTTGGGATCGGTGGGCGAGCCCTTGATGAAGACGTAGTTGCCCTTCGGCTTCACCTTGTAGACGGCGGCGGCCTGAAGCCGGCCGACCTCGATATTGTCGAAGGTCAGGTAGAAGGCGTTCGGGTCCTCGATCAGGCGGTCATAGGCGATGACCGGAATGCCCGCGTCATGCGCCGCCTTCATCGCCGGGGCGATCGCCTTGGTGTCCTGGGCCAGGATGATCAGCGCGTTTGCGCCCTGCGAGATCAGGTTCTCGACATCGGCAAGCTGCTTGGCCGACGAGGATTGCGCGTCGGTCGAGATATACTTGACTCCGTCGGCCTTCAGCACCGACTTGATGGCGGCTTCGTCGGTCTTCCAGCGCTCTTCCTGGAAGTTCGACCAGCTCACGCCGACGGTCAGCGCATTGGCGATGACCGGAAATGCCAGACCGGCCGCCAGAGCGACAGCGGTCATCACGGATTTACGCATCATGTTCCTCCCTGTGGATGCAACCGGCCCATGGCGG
>JASBUM010000369.1 GCA_030147905.1 Acidimangrovimonas sp. | reverse complement strand
AGATAGCGCGGCTCGAAGATATGCAGCGGCAACCGGCTGCGCGGCAGCAGCAAGGCCCCCGAAAGGGGAAACAGCGGAATCGTGCGTGGAAGATCGACCGGCGTATCCATCCCGAAGAGGTAGCTTCCGCCCCGGATCAGGCAAATATCATCGACGACAGCCGCCGGCGCCCCTTCAGCACGATCGGGTCCTGTGGCTTGAGCGCGTCGAAGATCTTCAGCAGTTGGGTCTTGGCCGCGCCCTCGTTCCATTCGCGGTCACGCCTGAAGATCTCGAGCAGTTCATCCACCGCCTCCTCGATCTTCCCGTGGGCATGGAGCGCGAGCGCCAGATCGAAACGCACCTGCAGGTCGTCTGGCGCCGCATCGCGGCGGGCGCGCAACTCTTCCACCGGCCCGGCCTTCTGAGCCTGCCGCTTCAGGTCGTACTGCGCGCGCGCGGCCTCGACCTCCTTGGACTCCGCGATCTCGGCGGGTACGGCGCCCAGCATGCTTTCGACCTGGTCGAAATTCTCCAACGCCAGATGTGCACGGATCAGCCCGCCATAGGCGGCTGCATTGCCCGGCTCTTCGCCCAGAATGGCGGCGAAGGTCTCGGCTGCGTCGACGGCCGCGCCCTCGGTCAGCATCGTCTCGGCCGCGTCGATCGCCTCGGCGAGGCCGCCGTCACCGGCCAGTTCGGAGACCTTCTTGACGAAGGCATTGACCTCCGATGCGGGCAACGCCCCCTGGAAGCCGTCCACCGGCTGGCCCTTGAAGAAGGCATAGACGGTCGGGATCGACTGGATACGCAATTGGGCCGCGATGCGCTGGCTCTCGTCGACGTTGACCTTGACCATACGCACCTTGCCGCCGGCAGCCTTGACTGCGGCCTCCAGCGCAGGACCCAGCGTGCGGCACGGGCCGCACCACGGCGCCCAGAAATCCACGATGATCGGCACCTCCTGCGAGGCGTCGACGACGTCGGCCATGAACGTGGCCTCGGTGCTGTCCTTGATCAGGTCGCCGTTGGCCTGACCCTTGGGTTCGGTGTTCAGCTCCAGCATGGTGCCCCCCGTGACTTGACGAAATGACTTGGCTTGCGATGAATCGCGACGATCGCGCGCTTGGCCCTTATATGTGCTCGCGCGGACGAAAGGCCAAGAGGCAAGACGCGGCCCGCGCCGCCGATCCGCCGGGAAGGTTCGCCCCGCGCGGGCTAGAGATCGAAGGACGCGAAGACCGGCGCGTGATCGGAGGGCTTTTCCCATCCGCGCGCATCGCGCAGGACGCGGCTCGAATGGGCCGCGGCGGCGATGTCCGGACTGGCCCAGACGTGATCGAGCCGGCGCCCCTTGTCGGCGGCGGCCCAGTCGGGCGAGCGGTAGGACCACCAGCTGTAGAGCGGCCCGTCGGGGATATCGGTACGGGTGACATCGACCCAGGCGCCGGCATCCTGTGCCTGCGCGAGATGTTCGACCTCTATCGGGGTGTGGCTGACGACCTTGAGCAGCGCCTTGTGGCTCCAGACGTCGTCCTCACGGGGCGCGATGTTGAGATCGCCCACCAGGATCGACCGTTCCGGCCGCAGCGCGTGAAAGCGGTCGCGCATCTCGGTCAACACGTCGAGCTTCTGTCCGAACTTCGGGTTGACCTCCCGGTCGGGAAGGTCGCCACCGGCCGGAACGTAGTAGTTGTGGATCGTCACCCCGTTTCCCAGCCGCGCCGCGACATGGCGGGCGTGGCCCATGCCGGCCAGATCCTCGCCCCCCGCATCGGTGATCGGCAGCCGCGACACGATCGCCACGCCGTTATAGCCTTTCTGCCCGCGCGCAACGACATGGCGATAGCCCCGCGCGGCGAAACCGTCGAGGGGGATCTTCTCGACCGGGCTCTTGCATTCCTGAAGGCACAGGATGTCCGGGCTCTCCTCATCGAGGAGCTTCAGCACGAGGTTCTCGCGCAGTCGGACGGAATTGATGTTCCAGGTCGCGATCGTGAACGGCATCGGGGGCAGTCTCCTTTCCCCTTTCCAACCACGAAACCGCGCCCGGCGCCAGCCCGGGTATGTCCTGCTGACCATGGCGTGGCGGGGCTGTGCATCCGATGTCGGCTGGGAGGCTGAAAAAAAGAGACCCGGCAGAGCCGGGTCAGTCCAACAGGGAGGTGCCGCGTCATCACCCCGACGCGGCGAGGGGTAGGAATGCTGTTGTCATCATCATACTCCAATCGCGGAAAAATCGGGCGTGATTATGGCGGATACGGTGTATTCTGTTGCATGCAAAACACAGTCGGGGCGGGAATTGGCCCAAGCGCCCGCGCGCGCGGGATTATCGCCCGGGATTCCGGCGCCGGCCGCACAAAAAACGGGCCGGGCGAACGCCCGGACCAGTCCAACAGGGAGGTGCCATGTAACGCGTCCCAACATGGCATGGGTGGCACGATGCGCCATGGTGGGCGCGGTGCCGGCGATCCTGTATATGCGAGTATGCCGCGGGCGGCATGCAACCACAAGTTGCCGATCAGGCCACCAGTCGGTAGCCGCCGGATTCGGTG
>JASBUM010000346.1 GCA_030147905.1 Acidimangrovimonas sp. | reverse complement strand
TCCTCGACACCCACCCCCATGCCGATCACTTCTCGGCCGCGCCCTGGCTGGCCGGGAAGTTGGGCGCCCCCCGCGCGATCGGCGAGAAGGTGACCGAGGTGCAGAAGCTGTGGAAAGACATCTACAACCTCGATCCCGCCTTTCCCACCGACGGCAGCCAATGGGACCGCCTGTTCGCCGATGGCGAATCCTTCATGGTCGGCGAGATCCCGGTGCGGGTGATGTTCTCGCCCGGCCATACCCTCGCCTCGGTCACCTATGTCGCGGGCGATGCGGCCTTCGTCCACGATACGCTGATGATGCCCGACAGCGGCACCAGCCGGGCCGATTTCCCCGGCGGCAGCGCGGCGGAACTCTATGACAGTCTCCAGCGCATCCTGTCGCTGCCCGACGCCACGCGGATCTTCGTGGGGCACGACTACCGCATGGGCGGGCGCGAGGCCCGGGGCGAGACCACCGTTGCCGAGACAAAGGCGCAAAACATCCACCTGTCGGACGATCCCGACCGTGACACCTATTGCCGGCGGCGCGAGGAACGCGACCGGACGCTGCCGCTGCCCCGGCTGATGCTTTACGCCTTGCAGGTCAACATCCGCGGCGGCCGCCTGCCCGAGCCGGAGGCGAACGGCCGCGCCTATCTCAAGATCCCCGTAGGCGCCTTCACGCCGCCCGGGGACGGTTGAGCGCGCATCCATTCCCCCGGGCATTCCCCCCGGGCCAGGGGACCGCGGGGCGTGCGGTCTGTGCGCCGGTCACGTCCGCGGCCATGCCGGCCCGGCGGCGGTCAGAGGCCCCGCATCACCCGCGCGACATGGTCGAGATGACGATCGAGCCGCGCGCGCGCGGCGCGGTCGATGTCGTGAAGCGCGACATAGCGCAGCGTTTCGGGCCGGCAGACGTTCCACACCACGCGGCGCACGGACTTGCGGGGCGGGTCGCCTGCAAGAAACGCGCCGAGCCGCGTCGCGCCATAGGTGGTGACGGCGGCGAGCTTGCGGATATGGGTCAGGTTCGGCGTGACCTTGCCGTCCTTCAGCCGGAAGGAGACGCCGGGAAGGAAGACCCGGTCGAGATAGCCCTTGAGGATCGCGGGATAGCCGAAGTTCCAGACCGGAAAGACCAGCACCAACGCCTGCGCCGCCCGCAGCCGCGCGACATGTTCGGCCACTGGCGCGACATTCTCCGGGACCGCGTGATAATGCCGCCGTTCCGCGTCGCTCAGCAGCGGCTCGAACCCCTCCGCATAGAGGTCGCAATCGTCGATCGCCCAGCCGCGTGCGCCCAGGCTTTCGACGACGGTGCGGTGCACGGCGGCATTGAAGCTGTCGGCGCAGGGATGCGCATAGAGGATGAGCGCGCGCATCAGGCGGCCACCCGCCATGTGTCGCGCGCCCGATGGCGGCCGGTGCTGCGGATCGAGGCTCTGGCCGGGCGGCGGCCCACGGGGGCCGGGCAACGCGCCACGTCCCCGCCGTCACCCCGGCGCCATGATGCCGCCGGTCCGCATCGCCGGACCGCATCGTCATGGTATCGCCAGCTCCGGTGGCAACGCGCGATGGCGTGCCGGGCACCGGGGCCGCCCGCACCGGCTGGGTGGCGCGCGCGGGATGCGTTGCTGTCGATGCAGGCGCGGATAGGCGAATGATGCATGGCAAGCGCTCCGCCGATTTCAGAGGGTGAGGCATCAACGCAGCCGGCCGCCTCCCGGTTCCGCCCGGCCGGTCCCCGTGGCGCATATGGTGGTGACCATGGCGGCTCGACCTCCTGCGCCGGGGGGCGTTTTCCGACGCCCTTTCCCGGCCCCCGCCACCGCTGCTCCCGCCACCGCTGCTCCCGCCGCCGGAACCTGTTCTCCCCCGGCCGGTGCGCGCGCCGCTCAGAGCCGACGGCCGGACCCCGGGTCGAAGAGATGCAGGCTCTCAGGCTCGAGGCCGAGCGTGACCTCCGTGCCTGCGGAGATTGCGCTTGCCGGCGGCACGCAGGCGGTGATCGGCTGACCGCCGATCCGGGCCGAGATCACCTTTTCGGGGCCGGTCAGCTCCACCATCTCCACCCGGACGGCGATCCCCGGCTCGCCCTCGCGGGCAAGGCGCAGGGCCTCCGGACGGATCCCGACCAGCAGATGCTCCGGCAGGTCGGCACCGACCGCAGGCAGCGGCAGCGGCCTGTCCACCCCCGCAACCCAGAGTTCGGACCCGCTGCGCCGCGCCGCGATCAGGTTCATCGGCGGAGAGCCCACGAATTCGGCCACGAAGCGGCTGGCCGGGCGGCTGTAGATCTCTTCCGGCGGGCCGACCTGCTCGATGGCGCCGGCATTCATCACCGCGATCCGGGTCGCCAGCGTCATCGCCTCGATCTGGTCGTGGGTGACATAGACGATCGTCGCGCCAAGCATCTGGTGCAGCCGCTTCAGCTCGCCGCGCATCTCCAGCCGGAGCTTGGCGTCGAGATTGGACAGCGGCTCGTCGAACAGGAACAGACGCGGGTTGCGCACCATCGCCCGGCCGATCGCCACCCGCTGCCGCTGACCGCCCGACAGATCCGCCGGCTTGCGATCAAGCAGGGCGTCGATCCGCAGGATCTCCGCAACGCGACGCACCGCCGCCTCACGCTCGGCGCGGGGCGTGCCGCGCATCTCCAGCCCGAAGCCGATGTTGCGCGCCACGCTCAGGTTCGGATAGAGCGCGTAGGACTGGAACACCATCGCGATATCGCGGTTCTTGGGCGCAACCCCGGTCACGTCGCGGCCCTCGATCCGGACGCTGCCCGAGGTCGGCGGCACGAGTCCCGCGATGATGTTCAGCAGCGTCGACTTTCCGCAGCCCGAGGCACCGAGCAGCACGAGGAACTCGCCCCGCTCCAGCGTCAGGTCGATCCCCTTCAGGGTCTGCAGCCTGCCGAAGCTCTTGGTGATCGCGGCCAGATCAAGCGCGCTCATCCGCGGCCTCCTCGGGCGGGGTCCGAAGCGCCGGGTAGCGCCGCGGATCGGTGGATATGGCGGTGGAGGCGATGCGTGTCCCCTCTGCAAGCGCGGCGGAAAGTGGCGCGCCACGCGCCCGGGCGGCGAGGAACCCCGCGTTGAAGACATCGCCCGCGCCGATCGTGTCGACGACCCGTACCGTCGGCGCGGGCACCCGGCATATCCCTTCGGGCCCGGCCGCGACCGCGCCGCGCGCCCCGCATTTGACCACGGCCACCGCCCCCTCGGGCATCCGTGCCCGGAGCGCCTCGGCGGCCGCGGCCGGGTCTGCCTCGCCGGTCTGGGCCTCGGCCTCGATCGCGTTCAGAAGCAGACAGGCCGTGCCCGCGGCCCATTCCTTCACATGCGCGCGGATGCCGGCGGTCCAGCCGCCCGGCGGCCATCCGGTATCGAGCGCGACGGCAACCCCGGCGTCCCGCGCCCGGGCAAGGAGCACG
Organism: Acidimangrovimonas sp.; assembly: GCA_030147905.1. The sequence continues at coordinate 7,361 of JASBUM010000346.1, read as the reverse complement.
GGATAATCGCGGGCAAGTGCCACGGTCAGGAAGGTGCCGCACAGCAGAAGCGTGCCGCCCGCCAGCGCCCGCCAGTCAAGCTGTGCCTCCACCGACCGCCAGTCCAGCGCGGCGAGATGGCCCGGCGTGGTCAGAAAGGTCCGCTCGCCGTCGGGGTGGGTGACACCGACCGAGACGGTGGTCCCCCCCGGGGTTTGCGGCCAGCGCGCCGCGCGCGGGCCGAAGGCATCGCGCAGCCAGTTGCCGAACATGTCCGCCCCGGTACTGGCGACGATCTGATGGGCGATGCCGAGACCCGCCCAGGCCTGCGACGCATTGCCGGCCGCACCGCCGGGGCGCAGGGATTCCTCATCTGCCAGCACCTCGGTGCCGGGCTCGGGCCATGGCGCGACCGGGCCGAGGATCAGATCGACATTCACGTTGCCGATCACTGCGAGCGGACGGCCGGTCACTCCACCCTCGTGATCTTGCTGGAGCGGAGGGGAATGCCGACATCCGCGACCCGCGCCGCGGCGAATTCCAGCATGAACCGCTGTGCCGTCGGCAACAGCGACAGCGCGGCGGCCATGTCCGCGGCGCGCGGCATCGCGACATGAACCGCCCCCGAGGGCGCCGCACCGCCCGAGGCATCGAACAGCACCGCCGGGGATCCCGCCCCGGCGACCGCGCGGGCAAGGTCCCTGACAAGGGGCGCGGTGGGGTCGTCACCGGCAAAGAGCACCACGCCGAGTCCGGGGCCGAGCATCTCCATCGGTCCGTGGCGGAGCTGGCCGCCCTCCAGCGCAAAGCACGGACGGCGCGACAGTTCCGTCAGACCGAGCGCGATCGCCTCGGCCAGCCCGACAAGGCGGCGGCCGGTAGCGACCACGCCCCGCACCCCGGCCAGCGCGGCGAGCGCCGGCGCGATATCTGCCGTCCCCGGTTGGGCGAGCGCGGCGCGGACGGGCGCGCTGTCGGCCCCGAGCGCGCCGAGAACGGCGGCATGAAGGGCAAGCGTCACCGTCAGGCTGCGGGTGGCGGCGAATGCGGTCTCGATGCCGCCGGGCCCGATCAGGCAGGGCAGCCGCCGCGCCAGGGTGGAGCCGGCCGCCAGCGTGATGCCGTAAGCCTCGCCGGTGCCGGCAGTATCGAGCCAGCGCAGGACTTCGGCGCTTTCGCCCGATTGCGAGGTGACAAGCACCGTGCGCCCGGTCAGCGGCACCGGTTGGCCCAGCTGCTCGGACAACGGCAGTGCCAGCGCGTCGATGCCAAGCGCGCGATAGGCCGGTTCGGCGATGCGGCCGGCGGCATGCGAGGCGCCCATGCCAAGCATCACCAGTCGCCCCGTGCGCCGGATCGAAGCGGCGAGATCTGCCGCCTCCGGCGCATCCATCGCGGCGCGCGCGTCAGGGCCCTGGCGGGCCATCTCGTCCTCGATCGCGGTGCGGCCGGTCATCCCTTGACACCTCCGGCGGTCAGCCCCGAGATCAGGGCGCGCTGCATGAAGAGACCCACCACCACCGGCGGCAGGGCGGCAAGAACGCCCGCCGCGGCGATCAGCCCGTAATCCGACACCCGGCCGCCGGCAAGGTCGGCAATCGCCACGGTGACGGTCTTGGAATTCTGGTCGGCGGTGAACAGAAGGGCATAGAAGAATTCGTCCCACGCCAGCAGGAAGGCGAAAAGCGTCGCGGTCGCGATCACCGGCGCGGCAAGCGGCAGGATGAGGATGCGCAGCGTCTGGTCGAGCCGGGCGCCGTCGATGGCGGCGGCGGCCTCGATGTCGCGCGGGATCGGGTCGAAGCCGCTCTTCAGCAACCAGGTGGTGAAGGGCGCGAGGATAGACAGATAGACGAGCGCCAGCCCATAGACCGTGTTCAGCAGGCCGGCCGCCGCGAGCGTCATGTAAAGCGGCACCGCCAGCGCCACCGGCGGCAGCATGTAGGTGGCGATCACCACCGACAGCGACCAGCGCGTCCGCCGGATCCGCGAGGTCGCCCAGCCGGCGGGGACCGCGACGCAAAGTGCCCCGATCGTCGCCATCCCGGCGACCCGGATCGAGTTGTAAAGCGCCGAAAGGAAGGCGCGGCCGACCGAGTTGTCGGCAAGGCTCAGCAGCCGCCGGTAGCGCGAGAAGTCCAGCGTCGAGGGCAGCCAGTGGAGCGGCCGTGCCGAGAGATCGGCCGCCGGCGAGACGCTCATCACCACCAGCCAGACGAAAGGTGCAAGGATCACCAGCGCCAGCAGCAGCGCCATCGCGTGCAGGAAGATCGAGAAGGCGGTTGAGCGGCGTTCCATCAGGCGCCCGCCCCCGCCGTCCTGCGCATCGCCGTGGCATAGGTCGCGGCAAGCACGGTGACCAGCAGCGTCACGACCAGCGCAAGCGAGGCGCCGATGCCGGCATGCTGGAACGAGAAGGCCTGCTGATAGACCAGAATCGAGAGCGAGCGGGTCGAATTCGCCGGACCGCCGCGCGTCATCACCCAGATGATGTCGAACACCTTGAAGGCCTCGATCATGCGCAGGACAAGCGCCACCACCAGCGGGCCGATCAGATAGGGCAGCAGCACGAAGCGGAACCGCGCGAAGGGACCGGCACCGTCGACCAGCGCGGCGGCCTTGATGTCGCGCGGCACCGCCTGAAGCGCGGCCAGCGCGATCAGCGCCACCAGCGGGAAGTTCTTCCATGCATCGGCGACGATCAACGCCGCCAGCGCCGAGCCCGGCTCGCCCAGCCACGAGCGGTAGGCGCCAAGCACGCCGGTCTGCGTCAGCGCCGCGTTCAGCGCGCCATATTCGGGGTTGTAGATCAGCCGCCAGAGCGTGGCATTGACCACCGTCGGCAGCGCCCAGGGCAGGATCATCAGTCCGCGCAGGATGTTGCGGCCGGCAAATTTCTGGTCGAGCAGCAGTGCTGCAAGCACGCCCAGGACAAGCTCCGCCGTGACCGAGATCACGGCGAATTCCGTCGTCACCGAAAGCGAGCGCCAGAAGGCCGGGGCCGCGAAGATGCGGCGGTAGTTTTCGAGGCCAACGTATCGGCCGCCGCTGCCGACCAGCCGCGCGTCGGTGAACGACAGCCGCACGGTGTCGGCAAGCGGCCAGCCGACCACCGCCAGCATGACGACAAGCAGGGGCAGCATCAGCAGCCAGCCGCGAAGGCTGATCCATGGTCTCGTCATAGGGTCAGCCCATGCCGGGGCAGGGTCTTCGCGCCCGCCCCCGATTTCACAACCCGCCACCCTTGGCCGCGGCCTCGAGCGCCTGTTTCGGGGTCTCCTTGCCCAGAAGCGCCTTCTGGATCGCCTGCTGCAACGAGGCCGAAAGCACCTGATAGTCGGGCGTCGTCGGTCGCGGATACATCGCCGCCAGCGCCACCTTGGCCGCCGCGATCAGGCTTTCCTGCCCCTTGGTCACCTCGGGGCTGGAATAGGACGCGGACCAGATCGGAAGCGACAGCTTGGCATAGGCGTCCTGCTCCTTCTGCGAGGTCATGAAGGCGATATACTGCCAGGCCTGGTCGGGATGCCTGGAGGTCGCGGTGATCCCCAGCCCCATGGAGCCGTTCACCGCCGAGACCTTGGAGATGCCCTTGACGCCCGGCGCCGGCACCACCCCGACCTCGCCCGCGACCTTGCTGGTCTTCGGGTCGTTGGCGAGATTGTACATGTAGGTCCAGTTCAACGCGAAGGCGGCCTGACCGTTCTCGAAGACATGGCGGACGTCCTCTTCGAGGAATTCCTTGGAATTCGGGTTGGAGATCCCGGACTTGTAGCTGTTCACCATGTATTGCAGCGCCTTCAGCCCGCCGTCCCGGTCGAAGACCGGCTTGCCGTCCTTGTAGAAGCTGCCGCCATAGGCCGAGACCAGCGTGGTATAGTCGCAGATCGCCGCCTCGGCCTGCGCCCAGGACCAGGCGATCGGATATTTGACGATGCCCTTGTCCTTGATGATCTTGGCATCCGCCGCCAGTTCCGCCCAGGTGCTCGGCGGTTCGGCTATCCCCGCCTCCTTCAGCATCTTCTTGTTGTAGAAGAGGTATTTGGTGTCGAGAATCCACGGCATCCCGTAATACTTGCCGTCGTATTTCACCGTGGTCCAGGCGCCGGGCAGCACGCCGGATTTCATTTCGGGGGTGATCCGGGCGCTGACATCGCGCAAGACGTGGTTCTTGGCGTATTCGGCCGGCCAGATCACGTCGAACAGCACGACGTCATAGCCCTTGCCCGAGCCCTGGGCGAGCACGGTCTTGTCGTGCAGGCCCTCGTAGGGGACGAATTCGAGGTTCACCTTGATGTCGGGATGGGCCTTGGTGAAATCCGCGGTCATCGCGCGGATGTCGCTCTCCGAATAGGCGGCCTGGGCCATGAAGAGCGCGTTCAGCGTCGTTTCGGCCAGCGCCGGGCCGGCGAGAACCGTCGCGCCGAGCGCCATGGCGAGAAAGCGTGTGATCTTCATCATTGCGGTCGTCTCCTCTGTTCACGTTGCACGTTGCGAGGGACCCGGACCGGATCCCTGAACTTTCGCGCGCATAGGTGACATCCGTCACCTCCCTGTGCGTGCCTTGTGAGACGCGTCCTTGCGTCCCCGACTCTTCCGGTCTTTAGTCTAATTGATTGACTTAAGATGATCGGCGGCATATGGCCTGTCAAGACGGATTCTCGGAGAGGAACGCGAGGTGGGCGAAACGCGGGAGATCCGCGCGGTCAGCGGCACAAACCTCGGCGGGGCCAACCTGCACAACCGCCGTGTCATCGTCGACGCGCTACGGGTGAACGGTCCCCTGTCGCGGGCAGAGCTTGCGCGCGCCACGCAACTGACCAAGCAGACCGTCTCCAACCTTGTCGATGATCTGCAGCGGCGCGGGCTGGTGCGACCGCTCGATGCCGTGCGCTCGGCCCGCGGCAAGCCGGCCACGCCCTACACGCTGGTGCCGGACGGGGCCTTTTCCTTCGGCTTGCAGATCGACCGCCACGTATTCCGCACGGTGGCGGTGAATCTGGTCGGCGAGGTGCTGTTGCAACGCGAAGTCGAACCGGCCTGCACGGGGCCCGAGGCGGGTGTCGCCGCGATCCTCGATCTGATCGGCGCGGCGCAGGACGAACTGATGGCGCGGCGGCCGAAGGCGGCGGACCGGCTGGTCGGCCTCGGAGTCGCGATGCCGGGGCCGTTCGGGCGGGAGACCGAGGATGGCGATCCGCTGTTCTCGATGCTGGCCTGGCAGCGCTATCCGCTGCTGGAGCGGCTGACCGAGGCGACCGGGCTGGAGGTGGCGCTGCAAAACGACGCCTCGGCTGCCGCCACGGCCGAGCGGCTGATCGGCGCGGCCCACGGTCTCGACAATGCGGTCTGCATCTATCTTGGCTACGGCCTCGGCGCCGGGCTCATCCTCAATGGCGAGGTGTTCGGCGGCCAGACCGGCAATGCCGGTGAGATCGGGATGGCGCTTGCACCGCCCGGGGGCCGGGGCGCGGGTACGCCCGAGCCGCTGGAACATACCGCCTCGCTCGCCTCGCTCTGCGCCGCGATGGGTTTCGATCCGGCCGATTCCGCGCTGTTTGCCCGGATCGACCGTGCGATCGCCGATGGCAATACCGCGCTTCTGGCCTGGGCGGAGGTGGCGGCGGACCGGTTGCGCTGGATGGTCCACCTGCTGGAGACGGTTTTCGACCCCCAGACGGTCGTCCTGTGCGGGGGCGCGCCGCGCAGCCTGATCGATCTGCTTGTCGCGCGGATGGAGCCGCTGCTTGCCTCGCTCGCGGATCGCGTGGCGCGCAGCCATCCCCGCATCCAGCCCGGCCGCGCCGATCCATGGGCGGTGGCAGTGGGCGCCGCCGCCGAGCCGATCGCGCGGTTCTTCAACCCCAGCTACTCGGCGCTGCTCAAGGCCTGAGACCATGCCGCGATCGCGGCGAAAACCGTCCGCCGCGCCCGCCGCCGTCGGCCGGTCAGCTCTGCGCCACCACGCGCGCCGCGCCTTCCGCCATCAGCCGCGCAAGGCTTTCGCGGGTCGCGGCGAGAAACGGCTCCGACGCCGGCAGGTCCTCGCCGAAGACCGCGGTCAGCGACATCGCCACGGCGTGGATCGACGCCGCGTCGCGCCGCCCCGCAAGGCGCGTGCGGATCGTGTCGGCAAGCGGGTCCTGCACGGCGATCGGCGCCCCGGTCTCGTCGAAGCCCGCGGCATAGCGCATCCACGCCGCGACGCCGGTCGCCAGAAGCGGGAACGGCGCCTCCGCCGCGAGCCGGTCGCGCACCGCGCCAAGCATCCGCTGCGGCAGCTTCTGCGAGCCGTCCATCGCGATCTGGTAAAGCCGGTGGCGCAGCGCCGGATTGCGGAACCGCGCGCGGAGTTCGGCCCTGTAGGCGGCAAGGTCGAAACCCGGCAGCGGCGGCAGCGTCGGCGTGATCTCCTCCTCCATCAGCCGCTCGACGAAGCGCGCGAAACCCGGTGCCGCCATCGCCTCGGACACGGTCTCATGCCCGGCGAGATAGCCGAGATAGGCAAGGCTCGAATGGCTGGCGTTGAGCAGCCGCAGCTTCATCAGCTCGAACGGCGTCACATCCGCGACAAGCTTCGCGCCATGCGTCTCCCACGCCGGACGGCCGGCGGGAAATCGGTCCTCGATCACCCACTGGCTGAAGCCCTCGGTGACGATCGGCCAGGCATCTTCCAGCCCCAGCATCGCCGCGGCCGCGGCGCGGTCGGCATCGGTGGTGGCGGGCACGATCCGGTCGACCATGGTCGAGGGGAAGGCGACATGCGCCGCCACCCAGGCGCCAAGTTCGGGGCTGCGCAGGGTCGCGAAGCGGGTGGCGACGCGGGCCACGGTCTCGCCGTTGGCCGGCAGGTTGTCGCAAGACAGCACCGTGAAGGGCCGAAGGCCGGCCTGCCGGCGGCGGTCCAGCGCCGCGACCAGAAAGCCCACGGCCGATCGCGGCGCCTCCGGATGGGCGAGATCATGCACGATATCGGGATGTGTCTCGTCCAGCATGCCGGTGGCCGGCTGGTGGCAATAGCCCTTCTCCGTCACCGTCAGGGAAACGATGCGCACGCCCGGAGACGCCATCTGCGCCAGCACCGCCCCGGGATCCTCGGGGGCGACCATCAGCCGGACGAGGCTGCCGATCACCCGGGCCGCGTCGCCCGCGGCGGTGCGCTCGACGACGGTATAGAGCCCGTCCTGCGGCGCCAGCGCATCGCGCGTGTCGGGGCTGCGCAGCGACACCCCGGCGATCGCCCAGCCCGGATCGCCAGCGGCCAGCACCGCATCGGTGTAGACCGCCTGATGCGCCCGGTGAAACGCACCGACGCCCAGATGGACGATCCCGACCGTGGCCGCGCCGCGGTCATGGCGGGGGCGCGCCACCGTCGCTGGCAG
>JASBUM010000314.1 GCA_030147905.1 Acidimangrovimonas sp. | reverse complement strand
TCGTTCAGGTGGGACTGGAAGGCCGCCTTCATGTCCTCGATCTCGCCCTCGGGGATGAGACCGTCCTTGACCAGCCGTTCGGTGTAAAGCTGAAGGGTCGTCTTGTGCTTCTTGATCCGGTTGTACATCAGGGGGTTGGTGAACATCGGCTCATCCCCCTCGTTGTGCCCGAAGCGGCGGTAGCAGAAGATGTCGATCACCGCGTCCTTGTGGAACTTCTGGCGGAATTCGGTTGCGACCTTGGCGGCATGGACGACCGCCTCGGGGTCGTCGCCGTTGACGTGGAAGATCGGGGCCTCCACCATCAGCGCGATATCGGTCGGATAGGGCGATGAACGCGAGAAGCTCGGCGCCGTGGTAAAGCCGATCTGATTGTTGACGACGATATGGATGGTGCCGCCGGTTCGGTGGCCTACGAGGCCGGACATGCCGAAGCATTCCGCCACAACGCCCTGACCCGCGAAGGCCGCGTCGCCATGCAGCAGAACCGACAGGACCTGGCTGCGGGCGGTGTCGGAAAGCTGCGCCTGCTTGGCCCGTGCCTTGCCCAGCACGACCGGATTCACCGCCTCGAGATGCGAGGGGTTGGCGGTCAGCGACAGGTGCACCGTATTGCTGTCGAAGGTGCGGTCGGACGAGGCGCCGAGATGGTATTTCACATCGCCCGAACCGTCGACATCGTCGGGCTTGAAGCTGCCGCCCTGAAATTCGTTGAAGATCGCGCGATAGGGCTTGGCCATGACATTGGCCAGCACGCTGAGCCGGCCGCGGTGGGGCATGCCGATGACGATGTCCTTGACCCCCAGCGCGCCGCCGCGCTTGATGATCTGCTCCATCGCGGGGATCAGGCTTTCGCCGCCGTCGAGGCCGAAGCGCTTGGTGCCCATGTACTTGACGTGGAGGAATTTCTCGAAACCCTCCGCCTCGACCAGCTTGTTGAGGATCGCGCGCCGTCCCTCGCGGGTAAAGCTGATCTCCTTGCCGTAACCCTCGATCCGTTCCTTCAGCCACGAGGATTGCTCGGGGTCCGAAATGTGCATGTATTGCAGCGCGAAAGTGCCGCAGTAGGTCCGCTTGACCAGGTCCAGGATCTGGCGCATCGAGGCCATTTCCAGCCCGAGCGCATTGTCGATGAAGATCGGCCTGTCCATGTCGGCCTCGGCAAAGCCGTAGGAGCGCGGATCGAGTTCCGGGTGGTCGCCCTCGCGGGCCAGTCCGAGCGGATCGAGATCGGCGGCGAGATGGCCGCGGATGCGGTAGGCGCGGATCAGCATCAGCGCGCGGATCGAATCCAGGACCGCCTGCTGAACCTGCGCATCCGAAAGCGATACCCCCCGCTCGGTGGCCTTGCCTCGCAGCTTCTCCGCCGCGGCGGCCGGCGACCCGCCGGTTTCGGGCCACTCGCCCGTGAGCGCGGCGGTCAGTTCGTCGCCGGCCACCGGCGGCCAGTCGCGCCGCGCCCAGCTCGGCCCGCCGGCCTGCGCCTTGGCGGCCACATCGCCGTCGCCCAGACTGCGGAAGAAT
>JASBUM010000308.1 GCA_030147905.1 Acidimangrovimonas sp. | reverse complement strand
GACCCGCGCTACATGCATCGCTTCAGCCTCAATCAGGTGCGCGACATCCCGCAGGTGCGGGCGCTGGTGCCGCAGGCGGATCTGAGCACGCTGACCTTCCCGACCAATTCCTCGGCCGTGACGCCGGATCAGGCGCAGACGCTGGACACCTTGGGACGGGTGATGTCGAAGATGATCGCCCGCAATCCCAAGGAGGTCTTCCTGATCGAGGGCCACACCGACGCGGTCGGCGATCCGGCCTACAACCTCGCGCTTTCGGACGCGCGGGCCGAAACGGTGGCGCTGGCGCTGACCGAATACTTCCACGTCCCGCCGGAGAACATGGTCACCCAGGGCTATGGCGAGGCTGATCTCAAGGTGCAGACGCTGGGGCCGTCGCAGGCCAACCGCCGCGTCGTGGTGCGCCGCATCACCGATCTGCTCGCACCGGTCACCGGCACCACGAACGGCCAGTAGACCGCCGTTCACGCCAAATCTCGCCTGTCGCGGAACAGCCCGCGGCAGGCGCTTTCGTCTCCTGGACGCGTGCAGGCAAGGTGATCGGGGACGACGCGCCGCCCGCGCCGGGGCCTTGGCCTAGCTGCCGATCACACGGTGATCGGTCAGGCATTCCGAATGGTCGCGAAGCACCTCGAGCACGCGGCAATTCGCGCTCCGACCGCCGCTGCATTCGCGAATCATCCGCTTCAGTTCCGCCTGCAGGGCGATGAGGCGTTCCATTCGCCGCTCCACCTGCAACAAATGGTGGCGCGCGATCGCGTCGGCCTCGTGGCAGGGGCGGTCGGGGTGGTCGGCAAGGTCAAGAAGCTCGCGGATGGCGTCCAGCGCAAAGCCGAGTTCGCGCGCATGGCGGATGAACGCCAGCCGGTCAAGCGCGGCACGGTCATAGCGGCGTTGCCCGCCCCCGCTGCGGCCGGGTTCGGGCATCAGGCCGATCTGCTCGTAATAGCGGATCGTCTGCACCTTGGTGCCGGTCATGCGCGCCAGAGTTCCGATTGCGTACATGGTCCCCTCCACCCGGACGTCCGGTCATTGTAGGTTTGCGGCGGCGGCCGCGCAATCTTGCGCGCCGCATCACCCGGGCCGCATCGTTCGGGCCGGTGCGGGATTCAGTCGAACAGCCGACCCAGCCACGACCCGTGGCGCCCGCCGTGCCCGCCATGACGCCCGCCATGCCCACTGCCATGGCCCCCATGCCCGCCATGCCCGTGCCCGCCATTCCCGTGCCTGCCGTGACCATATCGCGGTTCCCCGGCGCCATCGTCGTAGCCCGCCGGGGACGGGCTGGCGGCGGCCGGCTGGCCGGAAGCGGCTTCCGTTCCGGCCGGTGAGGGCGCGGCCGTCTGGACGGCAGCCAGTTCCTGGGTGCTGCGCTCGATGATCTTGTCCAGCTCGCCCCGGTCAAGCCAGACGCCCCTGCATTGGGGACAATAGTCGATCTCTATACCCTGCCGTTCGGTCATGTTCAGCGCGACATCGCAGACGGGACATTTCATCTTGCCGTTTTCCTTCATCTCGTTTCGGGGCCTTGCGCCCGTGCGGCACCGCCGGTTCGGCGGCGCCTGCTGCTGCACCCGGGCGGGCGGCCGCGCCGCACGGCCATGTCCCTCGCAGATGGGGGTTCCAGCCGCCGGAGGGTCAAGGGAGCCGGCCTACGATTTTTCCCGGCCCGGCCGCTTTCGTGCGCGCACCGCACGCCGCGCCGGTCCCGGGCCCGCGCCGAAACCGTTCAGACGCCCCCGGGCCGGGCGACCGCGCGCGGCAGGATGCGGCGCTGCCGGGCGCCCGGAACACCGCCGCCGCCCGCATCGGCCCGCAACAGCCGCAGCGCATTGAGCACCACGACCAGCGCGACACCGACATCCGCCGCGATCGCGCCCCACATCGAGGCCATCCCGAAGGCCGCGAGCGCGACGAAACCCGCCTTGGTGACAAGCGAAAGGGCGATGTTCTGATGAATGATGCCCATGGTCCGGCGCGAATGCCGGATCAACCACGGCAATTTGCCGATATCGTCCGTCATCAGCGCGATATCGGCCGTCTCCACCGCGGCATCCGACCCGATCGCACCCATCGCGATGCCGATATGCGCGCGCGCCATCGCCGGGGCGTCGTTGACGCCGTCGCCGACCATCGCCACCATTTCGTGGGTGTTGACGAGCGCCTCGACGGCGGCGAGCTTCTCTTCGGGAAGAAGCCCGGCCTGCACCGTGTCGATGCCGACTTCGCGCGCGACGCTGCGGGCCGCGGCCTCGTTGTCGCCGGTCAGCATGACGATGGTCCCGATCCCCTGCGCATGCAGCGCGCTCACGATTTCGCGGGCCTCGGGGCGGATCCGGTCACGCAGGTCGAGGACGCCCAGCAGGCGGTCGTCCGCGCCCACCGCGACCAATGTGCCGCCCGCGCCCTCGATCTGGTCGCGCAGGGTCTCGGGCAGCGCCGCACCGCGCTCGGCGGCGAGGCGGCCGGAGCCGAGCCACAGGAGCCGACCGTCGAGCCGGCCCTCGACGCCGCGGCCGGGAAGGGTCCGGCTGTCATCTGCCGGCAGCGGCGTGATTCCGGCGGAGGCCGCGCGGTCCAGGATCGCACGGGCAAGGGGATGGGACGCACGCGCATCGAGCGCGGCCGCCGCGCGAAGCAAGTCCCCCTCCGACGTCGCCCCCAGCGCGTGGATGGCCACGACCTCGGGTCGTCCCTCGGTGATGGTTCCGGTCTTGTCGAGGACAAGCGCCGTGATCCGGCCGGGTGCCTCGACATGGGCGCCGCCCTTGATCAGCACCCCGTTGCGCGCCGATGAGGCCAGTGCCGAGACGATCGAAACCGGCGTGGAGATGACCAGCGCGCAGGGGCAGGCAATGACCAACAGGACCAGCGCGTTGTAGATCCAGTAGCTCCAGCTTCCGCCAAGTATCAGGGGCGGTGCCACTGCGATGGCAAGGGCAAGCGCCATGACGGCCGGGGTATAGATCCGCGCGAATTTCGTTACCCATTGCTCGATCTCGGCGCGGCGGGCATGGGCATCGCCGACCAGCCGGATGATCCGGGCAAGGACGGTGTCCGAAGCGGGGCGGGTGGCGCGGACGGTCAGCGTGCCCTCGCCGTTGATCGTCCCGGCATAGACGGTATCGCCCGGGCCCTTGGCGACCGGCGCGCTTTCACCGGTGATCGGGGCCTGATTGACGTCGCCCGCGCCCGTGACCACGGTGCCGTCAAGCGCGATCCGGTCGCCGCCGCGCACGACGAAACGCTGGCCGATGGCCACCCGTGCTGCGGGCATTTCGGTCTCTCGCCCGTCATCGCCGATCACGCGCGCGCTGGGCGGCGCCAGATCAAGGAGGGCTGCGACCGCGTTTCGGGCGCGGCCCACGCTCCAGCTCTCGAGATAAAGCGACAGCGTGAAGAGGAATGCCACGGTCGCAGCCTCGAAATATTCGCCGAGCCACAGCGCGCCGGCCACGGCGACGACCATCAGCAGGTTCATGTCGGGCGAAAGCCGCCGCAGCGCGGACCATGCCTTGGGCGCGATCTGCCAGACCCCGGCCAGAATCGCCATCAGAAACAGAAGCGCCTCGCCCGTCGGGGGCGTCGAGGTCCCGTGTCCCGCGAAGAGCCGCAGCGCACCCGCAATGCCGGTTTCGCCCACATGCCAGGCCAGACCGGCCGTCCACAGCGCGCCCGAGGCCGCGGTGAAAAGGCGCAACCGTTTCATATGCGCTGCCCGATCGGCCGCGGCTCCGTCCGAGTTCCAGCGGCTGGCCCGCATCCCGGTTCGCGCGACAAGGGCCATGATCCGGTCATCGCCAAGCGGCCGGGCGCTGTCGAGCACGATCATGCGACCGTTGATCACATCGAAGGCGAGGTGATCCCTGCCGCCGAGTTCGGGGCCGAGCGCGCGCGAAAGGATTGCCACCTCTTCGGCGCAGTCGAGCCCGACGACGCGGAAGCTGCGCCCCGCGCCTTCGACATCGCCCACGGGCGCGATATCGCCGCATGCGTGCCCCGCACCGCAGCAAGCGCCGGCGGTCGTCTCGCCCGCCTTGACGGGGGCGTGGTCATGCCCATGGCCGCAGTGGGCCCCGTGGCCGTCGCCCTGCCGCCCGGAATGGGCATGGTTGCCCGCATGGCCGTGGGGGCCGGTCGCTCTGGCGGCCTGGCGCGCCTGGTCTTCTGGCATCGGTCTCTCCGTTCGCGATTCGCTCAACGGAAGGGAAGATAGGTGCTACAGCCACTGTAGGTTCAACCCGCGAAGGGCGCCGAATGTGGTGTTTTCCGATCACCGCCCGATTATCGTCGGCGGTACGCCGGGGGTCCCGCTGTTATGGCGCCAGCAGCAGCAGCCAGAAGGCCAGAAATGGCGCCGACGGCCCCGCCCGCATGCGATGGACGATGCCCGGCGGGTTGTGGAAGATGCCGCCGGCGACGGTTTCGTGCCATTCCTCCGCGCCATCGCCTTGCGCGCCGTCATCGCCTTGGCCATGGCCGAAGGCGCCCCGGCCGAGGGCGAGGTAGATCTCCTCGGGCGGGTGGCTGTGGTCGGGATAGCGCAGACCCGGCGCCAAGAGCGATACGCCCAGCGAAACCGAGCGGTGGCAGATCAGGCTGCCCGCGCCGCCGACGATCAGCGCATTCGCATGGCCGCGGGCAAAGGCCCTCTCGTCGGGGGTGGCGCCGGCCGGGCTGGCTGCGGCCCGGCGTCGCCACGTCAGCGCGGGCTCGACCGCAAGGAAAGACCGTGCCAGTTCGGCCAGGTCGGGGGTGTCATGCGCAGCCGGATCGCAGGCGGCGGCAAGATGGCGGCAGACGGCCGGACGGCTGCCGGATACGGCGTCGTCCGTCCCGCATGGCAAGGGCCGCTCGGGCAGCGCGTCGAAGGCGCGTGCGACCATCGCCCCGTACGCCCGCCCTGCCGTCCGTGCCGCATAGGCTATGCGCGCCGCGCGCAGGAAGGCCCCCAGGCGATCGGCCAGGTCGGGTCCGGTCGCTTCCGGTGCTGCGGCGCGGCCTGCCATCATCCCATCCGGTCGGAGGCATGGGCGCCCGGGCTTGCCGGGAAGACCACCGTCTTGTCGCCGTTGAGAAAGGCGCGGTGCTGGACATGGGCGTGAACGGCCCGGGCAAGCACCTGCGCCTCGACATCGCGTCCGAGCGAGACGTAATCGGCCGCGCTCTGGGCATGGGTGACGCGCACCGTGTCCTGCTCGATGATCGGCCCTTCGTCGAGATCGGCGGTGACGTAATGTGCCGTCGCGCCGATCAGCTTCACGCCGCGCTGGAACGCCTGCTTGTAGGGGTTGGCGCCCTTGAAGGACGGCAGGAAGGAATGATGGATGTTGATGATCCGGCCGGACATGCGCTGGCACAGCCCGTCGCTGAGGATCTGCATGTAGCGCGCCAGCACCACAAGCTCGGCCCCCGATTCCTCGACCACGTCCATCAGGCGCGCCTCGGCGGCCGCCTTGTCGGGACCCGAGACGCGGATGTGGTGGAAGGGCAGGTCGTGATTCACCACCAGCTTCTGATAGGTCAGATGGTTGGACACGACGCCGACGATCTCGACCGGCAGGGCACCGATGCGCCAGCGATAGAGCAGGTCGTTCAGGCAATGGCCGAAGTTCGACACCATCACCAGAACCTTCATCCGCGCGCCCGCGTCATGCAGCCCCCATTCCATCGCGAAGGCCTCGGCCACCGGCGCGAAGCTTTCACGCAAGGCGTCGATGCTGATGCCGGTTTCGGGCACGCAATGGATGCGCGCGAAGAAGCGACCGGTCTCGGTGTCGTCGAACTGGGCGCTGTCGGTGATGTTGCAGCCCTGGTCGGCCAGATGCGAGGCGACTGCGGCGACGATGCCGCGCCGGGACGGGCATTGCACGGTAAGCACGAAGGAGGTCATTGCGGGATCTTCCGGTATCTCTGGGCGCGGCGCAGGCATGCGTGCGGGGTCAGGCCCGCACGCGTTCCGACCGCGGATCATACATGGGCTTGAGCGCGGCCTCGGCCTCGACGATCCGGCCCGCGACCTCGATCTGGTAGCGGGAAGAGAGCATCTGCGCCGCGCTTTCGCCGGGTTCGCGGCAGGGGACATAACCCAGCCCGATCGCGCCGCCAAGGGCGTGGCCGTAATTGGCCGATGAAAGGAACCCCACGATCCCCCCGTCGCGCAGGATCGGTTCGTTGTGATAGAGCATGACCGCGGGATCGGTGGCGCGAAACTGCATCAGCCGTCGGGTCAGGCCGGTCTCGCGCCGGCGAAGGACCGCGTCGCGGCCGATGAAGTCGCAGCCCTTGTCGGGCTTCACCGCGAAGCCGAGGCCCGCCTCGAGCACATGATCCTCGCCGGTGATGTCGTGCCCGAAATGGCGATAGGCCTTCTCGATGCGGCAGCTGTCCATCGCATGCAGGCCGCACAGTTTCAGCCCCAGATCGGCACCGGCCTCGACAAGGGTCTCGAACACATGGGCGGCCTGATCGGTGCCCACGTACAATTCCCACCCCAGCTCGCCCACATAGGTGACGCGATGCGCCCGTGCGAGCCCCATGCCGATCTCGATCTCGCGCGCCGTGCCGAAGGGATGGCGATCGTTCGAAAGATCGTCGGGGGAGACGCGGGCGAGCAGGTCGCGCGCGCGCGGCCCCATCAGCGGCAGGACCGCCTCGGCCGTGGTGACATCGGTGATCACCGCATGGGCCTCGCCCAGGTGTCGGTGCAGCCAGGCCAGGTCGCGCCGCAGCGTGGCGCCCGGCACGACCAGCAGGAACAGTGTCTCCGAAAGGCGCGTGACGGTCAGGTCGCATTCGATCCCGCCGCGGCGGTTGAGCATCTGCGTATAGACGATGCGACCCGCGGGTACGTCGAGATCGCCGGCGCAAAGCCGCTGCAGGAAGGCCAGGGCGTCGCGGCCCTCGACTCGGATCTTGCCGAAGGAGGTCATGTCCAGAAGGCCCACGCCCTCGCGCAGCGCCATGTGTTCGGCGCACTGGTTGTCGAACCAGTTCTGACGGCCCCAGCCGTGGCGGTATTCCCGTTCGCCGCCGGGCAGGGCGAACCAGTTGGCGCGTTCCCAGCCCGCCACCTCGCCGAAGACCGCGCCGCGGGCGCGCAGATGTTCGTGCAATGGCGAGCGTCGGATGCCGCGGGCGGTGGCCATCTGCCGATAGGGGTAATGGTCGGCGTAGAGCAGGCCGAGCGTCTCGCTGACCCTTTCGCGCAGGTAGCGGCGGTTTCTCTGGAAGGGCTGCGCGCGGCGGATGTCCACCTCCCACAGGTCGAAGGGCTCCTCGCCGTCGTTCATCCATTGCGCCAGCGCCATGCCGGCGCCTCCCGAGGACACGATGCCGATCGAGTTGTAGCCCGCCGCCACCCAGTACCCGCCCAGCTCCGGCGCTTCGCCCAGATAGTAGCGATCGTCGGGGGTGAAGCTTTCGGGCCCGTTGAAGAAGGTGTGTATCCCAGCCTCGGCCAGCATCGGCATGCGCGCCACCGCCTTCTCGAGGATCGGCTCGAAATGGTCGAAATCCTCGGGGAGCTGGTCGAAGCAGAAATCCTCGGCGATCCCGTCCATCCCCCAGGGCTTCGCCTTGGGCTCGAAGGCGCCCAGCAGGATCTTGCCCGCGTCCTCCTTGTAATAGGCGCATTCGTCCGGCACCCGCAGCACCGGCAGCTGGCCAAGGCCGGCAATGGCCTCGGTGACGATGTAGAAATGTTCGCAGGCATGAAGCGGCAGGGTCACCCCGTTCTGGCCTGCCAGCATGTGCGCCCACATGCCGGCGCAATTCACCACCAGATCCGTGCGGATGTGGCCCCGCTCGTCTCCCAGCATGTAGTCGACGCCGGTTACCCGGCCCCGGTCCTGGGTGACGGCGCGGACCTTCGCGCCCTCGATCAGCCGCGCGCCGCGCTGGCGCGCGCCCTTGGCCAGCGCCAGTGCGATGTTGCCCGGATCGGCCTGACCGTCGCCCGGCAGATGGACGCCGCCCACGACATCGTCGATGCGCAGATGCGGATAGGCGGCGGCCACCTCGCGGGGCGACATCTCGTTGACCTCCACCCCGAAGGCGCGGGCAAGGCTCGCCTGACGCAGGATCTCCTCGTGCCGGTCGGCAGTCAGCGCGACCGAGATCGAGCCGCATTGCCGCAACCCGGTCTCGAGCCCGGTCTCGCGCGCCAGTTCGCGGTAGAGATCGGCCGAATACTTGGCCAGGCGGGTCATGTTCTCGCTGCCGCGAAGCTGGCCGATAAGGCCGGCCGCGTGCCATGTGGTGCCGCAGGTCAGCTGCTTGCGTTCCAGCAAGACGATATCGCGCCAGCCAAGGCGTGCCAGGTGATAGGCGACGGAACAGCCCGAGATGCCGCCACCGATGATGACGACGCGGGCCTGTTGGGGGAGTTCGCTCATCCGGATCTGCTTTCGTGGATGGTCCGCCCGTCCGGCGCATGGGCGCGCGGGCGGGACGGCCGGGGTTGCAAGGCGGCGCCGTCAGGCGCGCAGGCGCGCATTCGTCGGGTCCCACATTTCCCCGGGCGGCATCACCCGTGCCGGACTGGTCCCGCCATAGCCGGTGATCTCGACCCGTGTGCCGGGCCGTGCCAGATCGGCCCGGATCGCACCGAGGCCGACGCAGGCGCCCAGCCGATGGCCCCAGCCGGCCGAGGTCAGCTCACCGACCACCTCGCCGTCATGGAGGATGGAGGCCATGTAGGGCGGGTCGTGTTCCGCCGCCTCGATGCGGAAACTGGCGAAGCGTCTGGCAGGACCCGCCTCGCGCTCGCGCATCAGGGCCGCCTTGCCACGGAACGCAGGCTTGTCCCAGTCGATGAACCGGTCGAGCCCGGCCTCGAGGATCGTGTAGTCGGTGGACAGATCCCCCTTCCAGCTTCGGTAGCCCTTCTCGAGCCGCAGGCTGTCGAGCGCGAACATCCCGAAGGGACGCAGGCCGAGGGGCGCGCCCGCGGCCATGATCGCGTCGAATGCCGCCGGCGCGTGGCCGGTCGGCGCGTGCACCTCCCAGCCCAGTTCGCCGGCGAAGCTGACCCGCAGGAGCCGCACCGGCGCATCGGCGATCCGGGCCTCCTGCCAGCTCAGCCACGGCTGCGACAGATCGGCCCGGGCGATGCCGTCCAGCAGGTCGCGCGAAAGCGGTCC
>JASBUM010000301.1 GCA_030147905.1 Acidimangrovimonas sp. | reverse complement strand
GTGGTGCGTGCGCCTTCGGAATTCTCGATGACCCGCGGCTGCGACCCATCCATGATGGCGACGCAGGAGTTCGTGGTCCCGAGGTCGATGCCGATGACTTTAGCCATATCTCTTACCTCTTTCTTCGGCGATGTTGTGGAGTTCAGGCCCGCGTGCGGCTCCTGCCTCCGATCCCAATTCCACCGGGCTCCGGCGCGCGGCAGCGGCCCGCGCCATACCCTGGTTGTGCTTCTTGGCGTATATAAGGAGGGGGTGCAAAGCCTGCAAGCGCCGAGCGGCCCTGCAACATTAGGGATTTCAATGAAGATGCGCTGCGGCGACGGGTCGGGGAAGAAACTGGAGGGGGCGGTTGCCGCCGGCCCCGAGGGCGCGCGGCTCTATCGCGAATGGCTGGATCCGGAGGCCCAGCGAACCATGCTGCGCGGGATAGAGGCGGTGATCGCCGCGGCGCCGCCCTTCTCGCCCGTCACCCGATGGGGACGGCGGATGAGTGTGCGCATGACCGCCGCCGGCCGCTATGGCTGGTTCAGCGACCGGCGCGGCTATCGCTATGTGCCGGTCCACCCCGATGGCCTGGCCTGGCCAGCCATACCGGCCGATGTCCTGGCGCTGTGGCACCGGATGGTCGGCGATGCCCGCGCGCCCGATTGCTGTCTGGTCAACATCTATGAAGGCGATGCCCGGATGGGCCTGCACCAGGATCGCGACGAGGCCGATTTCGGCTGGCCGGTGGTCTCGGTCTCGCTGGGGGATTCGGCGCTGTTCCGCATCGGTGGCATCGCACGGGGCGATCCCACCCGCAGCTTCTGGCTGCATTCGGGCGACGTGCTGGTGCTGGGCGGCGGGGCGCGGCTGGCCCATCACGGAATCGACCGCCTGCGCGCGGGCAGCTCGACCCTGATCGCAGGGGGTGGGCGGATCAACCTCACTCTGCGCGTGGTCGATTGACGGGCGCGGCGCGGTTTCGGCTGCGGCCGGCCCGTCCCGCGCGCGTGGCTGGTGGTCTCTGGCGTGGGGCTCTCATGCGCCATGCTGGTGCGCGCCGCACCTCCTGACGCGTCGGGCCCGGGTGCGGCGCGCCATGACCCGCCCCCCCCCGCGCCGCCGTCACGGGCCACCCGCCGCGGCCGGCGTCCGGTCAGCGTCCCGCGTTCCAGCTGATCGAGGCGTGGCGTCCGGTGTAGAATTCGCCGATGAGCCCGATCATCAGGCAGACGCCGGCCACCACGATCGGATAGGTGACCGAGCTGAAATGCGGGTTGTAATTGATGAAGACGAAGCCGCGCGCCTGGTCGATGGTATGAAACAGCGGGTTCCAGCTGAAATAGACCAGAAGCTTGTGCGGCAGGTTGTTGGCCACGAACATCTTGCCCGAGGCGATCATGTTGGCGCGCATGAAGACCGTGCTAAGGATCGAGACCAGGTCGGGCTGCCAGGGCTTGGCGGCGCGAAAGACCAGTCCGATCGCCACCCCCGCGAACCACGCCACCAGCACCATGCCCAGTGCCGGCACCGGCTGATAGATGGTGACCGGGTGGAAGGTCACCGAATAGATCGCCAGCACCGCGGCCATCGACAGAAGCTGAAGATAGAGAGAGCCGAGCGCCGCCGCGGCAATGGTGATCACCGGGGTGAGCGGGGCGTGCTTCATCATGGCCGAGGTCGCGCCCTCGGCGTTCATCACCGCCCCGATGGCGCGGATATGGGTCATGTAAAGGAAGATCCCCGACATGATGTACAGGATGAAATCCCCGCGCACCCGCTGCGACGTCAGCCCCAGCACGTTGTACATGACATAGAAGGCGACGATCATCATCACCGTCTGCATCATGTTCATCAACAGCCCGATCAGCGCGTTGCCATGGGTCTTGCGCACGTTGCGGATCGCGACGTGATAGATCAACTCGAACTGGCCGAAGATCGTCCGGCGGGGGATCGGATGAAGGCTGGTCGTGAACATGGGCAACTCGTCGCGCTTCCACCGGGGGGCTGGCCCGGCCCGCGAGGCGGTGCCTAGATGCCAATCTTGCCCAATTTATGGCATTCAATCATATGAGGACTGAACGTTTTATCAACAGGCAGCGACAGGATTGGAGCCGAGCATGGATTTCGACCGCCTCGAGACCGTCTTTCGGCAGCTGGCGCTGGCTGCCGGCCGCGTCATCATGGAGGTCTACCAGAGCGCCGACATGGGAACCCGGACCAAGGCCGATTCGAGCCCGGTCACCCGCGCCGACGAACTGGCCGA
>JASBUM010000296.1 GCA_030147905.1 Acidimangrovimonas sp. | reverse complement strand
TCAGGTGGTTCTGCCCTTCGACGATGAGGCGCATGCGGTGGCGCTTGCCAACGGCACCGGTTACGGCCTTGTGGCGGGGCTCTGGACGAGCGAGGGCGCACGCCAGATGCGGCTGGCGAAGCGGTTGCGTGCCGGGCAGGTCTTCGTCAACAATTACGGCGCGGGCGGCGGGGTCGAGCTGCCCTTCGGCGGGGTGGGGCTTTCCGGCCATGGCCGCGAGAAGGGTTTCGAGGCGCTTTACGGCTTTACTGCGCTCAAGACCGTGGCGGCCTGGCACGGCTGAAGCGGTGGCTGGCGGGCGCGGTGGCGCGCGCCCGGGGCCAGAGACCCGGGCCACGCCGGATGCGGCTTCGGCATGGCGGCCGGCACGGAGCGGGATGCGGGATGCGGGATGCGCCGGGGGCGCGCGGGAGGCAGCATGCGAATGGATGGACAGCGGGCGATCGTGACGGGCGGCGGGTCGGGTTTCGGCGCGGGGATCGCGCGGGCCTTCGCCGCCGAGGGGGCGCGGGTGCTGGTGGCCGATATCGACGCCGGGGCCGCCCGCCGGGTGGCGGAAGAGATCGGCGGTCATTGGCACGCCACCGATGTCAGCCGCGACGACAGCGTCGCCGCCATGGCGCAGGCCGCGCAGGCGGATCTGGGCGGGGTCGACATTCTTGTCAACAATGCCGGCGTCACCCATCTGCCGGCGCCGATGGAAGAGGTGACCGAGGCCGATTTCGACCGGGTTCTGGCGGTGAACGTCAAGTCGGTCTATCTGACGGCGCGCCATCTGGTGCCGGTGATGAAGGCCGCGGGCCGTGGGGTCATTCTCAATATCGCCTCGACGGCCGGCGTTTCGCCGCGACCGCGGTTGAACTGGTACAATGCCTCCAAGGGCTGGATGATCACCGCGACGCGGGCGATGGCGGTGGAACTTGCACCCCACGGCGTGCGCGTGAACGCGATCAACCCGGTGGCGGGCGAGACGCCCCTGTTGAAAAGCTTCCTGGGCGAGGATACGCCCGAGATGCGCGCGAAATTCCTGGCGACGATTCCGCTGGGGCGATTTTCGACGCCGGCCGATATCGCGGGTGCGGCGGTCTTCCTGTGTTCGCAGGAGGCTTCGATGATCACCGGTGTGGCGATGGAGGTCGATGGCGGACGCTGCATCTAGCGGCCGACGGGGGCTGCGCGCCCCCGCACCCCGCGCGGTAT
The DNA here is from genome assembly GCA_030147905.1 of Acidimangrovimonas sp. The sequence goes on along the minus strand of JASBUM010000296.1, from coordinate 1,449 downwards.
TTTTCCCGAAAGAAGGATGACGGGTATGAAAGTGGTCAACCTGGCCGAGAAGATGGCGATGGTGACGGGGCATTGGGATCCCCATGTGGTGGCCGACTATAACGACAACGAAGTGATGGTGGTGAAGTTCCAGGGTGAATTTCCCTTCCATCACCATGAGGATACGGATGACTTCTTTCTGGTTCTCGACGGTGAGGTGACGATCGATGTCGAGGCGGCGAGCCATCGGCTTGGTCCGGGCGATCTGTTCATCGTGCCGCGGGGCCTGCGCCATCGGCCGCGCGCCGAGCGCGAGGCGAAGGTGCTGCTGATCGAGCCGAGGGGTATACCCAATACCGGTGATCCGGCAACGGCGGCGGGAAAGCCGCGGATCTGATGCGGCCGGGACCTCGGAACCTGATCACCGACGTTGCGGGGCTGGTCGTCGGACATGCCCATGATGCGGCCCTGCGCAGCGGTGTGACCGTGCTGAGTGCCGCGCGGCCCCTGGTGGCGGGGGTTCACGTCATGGGCGGTGCGCCGGGCACGCGCGAGACCGATCTTCTGGCGCCGGATCGGCTGGTGGGGGCGGTCGATGCGCTGGTGCTTGCAGGGGGGTCGGCCTATGGGCTCGATGCCTGTTCGGGGGTGGTCGCCGGGCTGCGCGCGGCGGGGCGCGGCTTTGCCGTGGGGCCCGCGCGGGTTCCGATCGTGCCCGGTGCGATCCTGTTCGATCTGCTCAATGGCGGCGACAAGGACTGGCAGGAAAATCCGTATCCCGGGCTGGGACGACGGGCATTGGAGGCCGCGGCGCCGGATTTTGCGCTGGGCTCGCAGGGGGCGGGGTTCGGTGCCACGACGGGCGGACTGAAGGGCGGGCTCGGCTCGGCCTCGGCGGTTCTCGGGGGCGGGGCGACGGTGGGGGCGCTTGTCGCGGTGAATGCGCTGGGCCATGCGACCATCGGCACGGGGCCGCATTTCTGGGCGGCGCCCTGGGAGATCGCAGGCGAGTTCGGCGGCCTGGGATTGCCGCAGGCCTTCGACCCGATGGCCGAACCGCGTCCGTTCAAGGGCGCGGGCGGGGAGGCGCGGCCTGGCGCTGCCACGACCCTTGCCATCGTGGCCACCGACATGCAGCTGGACAAGGCGGCCGCGCAGCGCATCGCGGTGGCTGCACACGACGGCATGGCGCGCGCGCTGGTGCCGAGCCATACGCCGCTCGACGGGGATCTGGTCTTTGCCGTGTCGACGGGTGCGCGCGCGATGAGCGACCCGGTGGCCGATGTCTTCGCGCTGGGCCATGCGGCGGCGCAATGTCTCGCCCGGGCCATCGCGCGCGCCGTCTATGAGGCAAGCCCCGCCCCCGGTGATCCGCTACCGGCATGGCGGGCGCGATTCGGTGGTGACGCGCGGCCTGGCGGTGGCGGGGCCGGATAGGCGGCGGCAGGCAGGCGCCCGGGCGTGGGCGCG
>JASBUM010000280.1 GCA_030147905.1 Acidimangrovimonas sp. | reverse complement strand
CGAGACCGCGGGCGCGGGACGGCTCGGCCTGACCGGGAGGGCGCAGAACCTGGCGCTGCGTCAGCCGCGCCTCGACAGTCTGCTGCGCGGAGCCACGAACATCCGTCTCGACGCGCTGCGCAAGGCCGGGCGCTTCACGCTGGAGCGGTTCAGCCTGTCCAATCCGGCGCTGTCGGCCGAGGCCGCGCCGGCGCCGGGCGGCAACCCCGAGACGCTCGCGGTTCAGGGGCGGCTTGCCGATCTGGCGTCGATCGCCCCGGGCTTTCCGGGTCCGGCCAGCCTTCACGGCACTATCGGCAAATTGCGCAACGATTATCGCCTGGCGCTGACCGCGACCGGTCCGGGCGCGTTGCAGGCGCGGCTGGACGGGACACTGGCCACCGACTTCAGCCGCGCCGACCTGCAGCTGTCGGGCAGTGCCGAGGCTGGCATCGTCAACGGTATGATCGCGCCGCGCACCATCCGCGGGCCGGTGAACTTCGCGCTTGCGATCAACGGCAAACCGGGGCTCGACGCGCTGTCGGGGCGGATCACGCTTGGACCCGCACGGCTGGTCTCGCCGATTCTGGGCGTCAATGCCGACGGCCTGCGCGCCGATGTGACCTTGCGGGGCGGACGGGGACAGATCACGGCCAGTGCCACCGTCGGGGGCGGCAGTCTGCGCCTGTCCGGGCCGGTCGCGCTTCAGGCCCCCTTTACCAGCGCGATCCGCATCGACCTCGCCAATGTCCTGCTCAAGGATCCGGCGCTGTTTTCCACCCGGGTGAACGGAACGCTCGATCTCGCCGGGCCGCTTCTGGGCGGCGCCAAGCTGAGCGGCGCGCTGCGGCTCGACCAGACGGAGTTGCGCGTGCCCTCGTCGGGGCTGGGCGGCAACGCGACGATCCCCCCGCTCAGCTTCACCGGAGAGACCGCGGCGCAACGCGCAACGCGGGCGCGCGCCGGCGTGGGGGTGGCGAAAGGTCACGGGGGCCGCAAAGCCCCGGGCGGCAATGGCGGCGCCGGTGCCCCGGCCGCAAACAACCCGATCGCGCTGGACGTAACCGTCAGCGCCCCCAACCGCATCTTCATCCGCGGGCGCGGTCTCGATGCCGAACTGGGCGGTACGGTGGCCCTGCGCGGCACCACCGCCGATATCGTCCCCTCGGGCGGCTTCGACCTGATCCGCGGGCGGCTCGACATCCTCGGCAAGCGCTTCGCGCTCAGCCGGGCGAGCCTGCGGCTCGAGGGGCGCTTCGTTCCCTATGTCGATATCGCGGCCTCGACGGTGAACGACGGGGTCACCTCGACAATTTCGATCACCGGAAACGCCCAGGATCCGCAGATCAGCTTTTCCTCGGCGCCGCCGCTGCCGCAGGAGGAGGTGCTCTCGCAGCTCCTGTTCGGCCATGGCATCGCCGCGATCACCCCGTTCCAGGCGGCGCAGCTTGCCTCGGCGGTGGCCACGCTCGCCGGCAAGGGCGGAGAGGGGATCGTCGGCCGGATCCGCAAGCAGTTCGGGCTCGACAATCTGGATATCACCAGCGGCGCCAATGGCAGCACCGCGCTCAAGCTCGGGAAATACATCTCGCGCAAGGTC
>JASBUM010000279.1 GCA_030147905.1 Acidimangrovimonas sp. | reverse complement strand
CGAGACCGCGGGCGCGGGACGGCTCGGCCTGACCGGGAGGGCGCAGAACCTGGCGCTGCGTCAGCCGCGCCTCGACAGTCTGCTGCGCGGAGCCACGAACATCCGTCTCGACGCGCTGCGCAAGGCCGGGCGCTTCACGCTAGAGCGGTTCAGCCTGTCCAATCCGGCGCTGTCGGCCGAGGCCGCGCCGGCGCCGGGCGGCAACCCCGAGACGCTCGCGGTTCAGGGGCGGCTTGCCGATCTGGCGTCGATCGCCCCGGGCTTTCCGGGCCCCGCCAGCCTTCACGGCACTATCGGCAAGTTGCGCAGCGATTATCGCCTGGCGCTCGCCGCGACCGGTCCCGGCGCGTTGCAGGCGCGGCTGGACGGGACACTGGCCACCGACTTCAGCCGGGCCGACCTGCAGCTGTCGGGCAGCGCCGAGGCCGGCATCATCAACGGTATGATCGCGCCGCGCACCATCCGCTGGCCGGTGAACTTCGCGCTTGCGATCAATGGCAAACCGGGGCTCGACGCGCTGTCGGGACGGGTCTCTCTCGGGCCCGCACGGCTGGTCTCGCCGATCCTCGGCGTCAATGCCGACGGCCTGCGCGCCGATGTGACCTTGCGGGGCGGACAGGGACAGATCACAGCCAGTGCCACCGTCGGCGGCGGCACCCTGCGCCTGTCCGGCCCGGTCGCGCTTCAGGCACCCTTTACCAGCGCGATCCGCGTCGACCTCGCCAATGTCCTGCTCAAGGATCCGGCGCTGTTCTCCACCCGGGTGAACGGAACGCTCGATCTCGCCGGGCCGCTTCTGGGCGGCGCCAAGCTGAGCGGCGCGCTCCGGCTCGACCAGACGGAGTTGCGCGTGCCCTCGTCGGGGCTTGGCGGCAATGCGGCGATCCCCCCGCTCAGCTTCACCGGAGAGACCGCGGCGGAACGCGCGACGCGCGCACGCGCCGGCCTTGTTGCCACGACCCGCCATGGCGCGCGAACGGCCACGGGCGGCGCCAGCGGCGCCGGGAACAGCGCGATCGCGCTGGACGTCACCGTCAGCGCGCCCAACCGGATCTTCATTCGCGGCCGCGGTCTCGATGCCGAACTGGGCGGTACGGTGGCGCTGCGCGGCACCACCGCCGACATCATCCCCTCGGGCGGCTTCGACCTGATCCGCGGACGGCTCGACATCCTCGGCAAGCGCTTCGCGCTCAGCCGGGCGAGCCTGCGGCTCGAGGGGCGCTTCGTTCCCTATGTCGATATCGCGGCCTCGACGGTGAACGACGGGGTGACCTCGACCATCTCGATCACCGGGGACGCCGCGGATCAGCAGATCAGCTTTTCCTCGGCGCCGCCGCTGCCGCAGGAGGAGGTGCTGTCGCAGCTCCTGTTCGGTCATGGCATCGCGGCGATCACGCCGTTCCAGGCGGCCCAGCTTGCCTCGGCAGTGGCCACGCTCGCCGGCAAGGGCGGAGAGGGGATCGTCGGCCGGATCCGCAAGCAGTTCGGGCTCGACAATCTGGATATCACCAGCGGCGCCAATGGCAGCACCGCGCTCAAGCTCGGGAAATACATCTCGCGCAAGGTC
>JASBUM010000260.1 GCA_030147905.1 Acidimangrovimonas sp. | reverse complement strand
GCTGGACATGAGCCAGGCGGCGGTCAAGCGCATGATCACTGACGCGCGCGAGCGCGGCTATATTACCTATGATCAGCTCAACCAGGTGCTTCCGCCCGAACAGGTCTCTTCCGAGCAGATCGAGGACGTGATGTCGATGCTGTCCGAAATGGGCATCAATGTCATCGAGAACGAGGAAGCCGAGGAAGGCGAGGAGGAAGCCGGCGACGGCGGCGAACTGGTCGAGGTTTCCACCTCGCGCGAGGTCGCCGTGGCGAGCAGCAGCAGCGAGACGCTCGACCGCACCGACGACCCGGTGCGGATGTATCTGCGCGAGATGGGTTCGGTCGAGTTGCTCTCGCGCGAGGGCGAGATCGCCATCGCCAAACGGATCGAGGCCGGCCGCAACACGATGATCGCCGGGCTCTGCGAGAGCCCCCTGACCTTCCAGGCGATCACCATCTGGCGCGACGAACTTCTCAACGAAGACATCCTGCTGCGCGACGTGATCGACCTCGAGACCACCTTCGGCCGGTCGATGGAAGGCGACGAGGAAATCGACGGCGCCGGTCTGACCGATGTCAGCGTGACCGCTGCGGCCAACAATCCCAAGCGCCGCGCCGCCGCCGAGCCGGAACTGGATGCCGACGGCAACCCGATCGCCAGCGGCGACGATGACGATGAGGACGACGACCAGTCGAACATGTCGCTGGCGGCGATGGAGGCCGCGCTCAAGCCGCGTGTGCTGGAGACGCTGGAGCATATCGCGCGCGATTACGGCCGCCTCGCGGAGATGCAGGACCTGCGCATGTCGGCCACCCTGAACGAGGACGACAGCTTCACCCTCGAGGCCGAGGCCGCCTACCAGAAGCTGCGCTCCGAGATCGTCGAGCTGGTCAACTCGCTGCATCTGCATAACAACCGGATCGAGGCGCTGATCGATCAGCTCTACGGCATCAACCGCAAGATCATGTCGATCGACAGCGCGATGGTGAAGCTGGCGGATCAGGCGCGGATCAACCGGCGCGAGTTCATCGACGAATATCGCGGCTGCGAGCTGGACCCGACCTGGCTGGAGCGGATGGCCGAGAAGCCCGGCCGCGGCTGGCAGGCCCTGATCGAGCGCAGCCAGGACAAGATCGAGACGCTGCGCAACGAGATGGCCCAGGTCGGCCAGTATGTCGGCGTCGACATCTCGGAATTCCGCCGCATCGTCAACCAGGTCCAGAAGGGCGAGAAGGAAGCCCGCCAGGCCAAGAAGGAAATGGTCGAGGCCAACCTGCGTCTGGTCATCTCGATCGCCAAGAAATACACCAACCGCGGGCTGCAATTCCTTGATCTCATTCAGGAAGGCAACATCGGCCTGATGAAGGCGGTGGACAAGTTCGAATACCGGCGCGGCTACAAGTTCTCGACCTATGCGACATGGTGGATCCGTCAGGCGATCACCCGCTCGATCGCGGATCAGGCGCGCACCATCCGCATCCCCGTCCACATGATCGAGACGATCAACAAGCTGGTGCGCACCGGGCGCCAGATGCTGCACGAGATCGGCCGCGAACCCACGCCCGAGGAACTGGCCGACAAGCTGCAGATGCCGCTTGAGAAGGTCCGCAAGGTGATGAAGATCGCCAAGGAGCCGATCAGCCTCGAGACCCCGATCGGGGACGAGGAAGACAGCCAGCTTGGTGATTTCATCGAGGACAAGAACGCCATCCTGCCGCTCGACAGCGCCATTCAGGAAAACCTGAAGGAGACGACGACGCGGGTTCTGGCCAGCCTGACCCCGCGCGAGGAACGGGTCCTGCGGATGCGTTTCGGCATCGGCATGAACACCGACCACACGCTCGAAGAAGTGGGACAGCAATTCTCGGTCACCCGCGAGCGGATCCGTCAGATCGAGGCGAAGGCGCTGCGCAAGCTCAAGCATCCCTCGCGCTCGCGCAAGCTGCGCAGCTTTCTCGATCAATAGGGCCCGCCCGGGACCCGCTTGCCTACGCCTGGCCGTCCCGCTGACCCGCGGGGCGCGCGCGCCGCGGCGGCGGCGGCGGGTCCGGCGGGGCGAGTGACGGGTGATGCGCAGGCCGGGGCTGCGGACGCATATCCGGTCTCCTACGCACGGATCCCTTGCTCGCGGGGACCCGATTTGCGGCCCCGATTTGCGTCGACGGGCGCCGCAAGGGCCATCGTGCGTGCAAGAATCATCCTGCGTGCAAGGACCATCCCGCGTGGCCGGGGCGGGGTCGGCGCCCCGCATGCAAGCCATGAGACAGGCCAATTGCCCATTGGACCGGATCGCCCGTTGACCGGATTGCCGGCGATCGGACGGGCTTCACCTCGGCAGGTCGCGGTGGCCGTCAGGTCCCGCGGTGCCCTGCGCCGCTCATTCCGCCATCAGCCGGCTGACTACCACCGTCACTTCGGGCTTCTTGCCGATCTCTTCCATCGTCACCTGCCGCACGACGCGCCGCAGAGCCTCGTCCAGCTTGTCGTCATCGGCGAGGAGCCGGCGCCCCGCGGTCTCGAGGAAGGCAACCAGTTCGGCCTCCAACTGTTCGTCGAGCGCAATCCCCGACCGGCCGCGCGGCGCGAGCCCCATCAGATCGATCCATGCGTCATCCATCGGCCGGTCGTCCTCGTCCATCAGGACAGTCACCACCACATGCCCGTTCAGCGCCATGCGGATACGGTCGCGCACGACGCCGTCAAGCGCACCGACCAGCACCGAGCCGTCGAGATAGACCCTGCCGGTCTCGATGTGGTCCACCACCTCGGGGCGCGCGCCCGTCAGGTCCAGCATCGTGCCATTGGTGGCAAGCGCGCTGGCGATGCCCTTCTGCGCGCCCAGCCGCATGTGCTCGCGCAGGTGACGATGCTCGCCGTGCATGGGCACCAGCATACGCGGCTTGAGAAGGTCGTGAACCGCCTCGAGGTCGGGCCGGTTGGCATGCCCCGACACGTGATAGAGCCCGCCGCGGTCGTCGACCACCTCGACCCCCTTCTCGCTCAGCGCGTTCATGATCCGGATCACGCCGCGTTCGTTGCCCGGAATGGTCTTGGAGGAGAACAGGAATGTGTCGCCCTCCTTCAGCTCCAGCCCCAGATATTTTCCCCGGCTCAGCTGCGCCGTCGCGGCCCGGCGTTCGCCCTGGCTGCCGGTGACGATCAGCATCAGGTTCTGGCGCGGGATGTCGGCGGCATCCTCCGGGGCCACGAGCGGCGGAAAGTCGGACAGAACGCCGGTATCTTGCGCGACCGTGACCATGCGTTTCATCGCCCGCCCCAGAAGGCAGATCGAACGCCCCGCGTCGCGTCCGGCATCGGCCAGCGTCTTCAGCCGCGCCACGTTCGAGGCGAAGGTGGTCGCCACCACCATGCCGCCGGCGCCGGCGATCAGCTCGGCCAGCGGCTTGGCCAGCATCGCCTCGGAGCGGCCCGGCAGCGGCTGGAAGACATTGGTGGAATCGCAGCACAGCGCCTGAACGCCACCCTCGGCCGCGCCATGCCAAGCCGCCACGTCGAACGGGTCGCCAACCACCGGCGTGCCGTCGAGCTTGAAGTCGCCCGAATGGATCACCCGGCCGGCCGGCGTGTCGAGAATCAGCCCCGCGCTTTCGGGAATGGAATGCGACACCGGCAGGAACCGCAGCGTGAAGGGACCCGCCTTGATCGGGACGGCCGGATCGGCCACGTGCAGGCACTCGCCCCCGATGCCCTGATCCTCGAGCTTGAGCCGCGCCAGCGCCGCCGTGAAGGGCCGCGCATGGACCGGGGCGCCAAGGCGCGGCCAGAGGTGGCCGAGCGCACCCAAGTGGTCCTCGTGGCCATGGGTGATGACGATCGCCTCGATCCGGTCACGCCGCTCGGCAAGCCAGGTGATATCGGGCAGGATCAGGTCGACGCCCGGGGTCGTGTCCATGTCGGGAAAGGTCACGCCCAGATCGACCACCACCAGCCGTTCGGCCCCCGGCCGGCCGTAGCCGTAGACATAGCAGTTCATGCCGATCTCGCCGGCGCCGCCAAGCGGAAGGTAGATCAGGCGTTCCTTGCTCATCCGTTTTCCCGTTCCCTGTTGTAATCGTGAATGATCCGCAGACCGTGAACGGTCAGCTCCGAATCGACCTTGTCAAAGAGCGCGAAGCCCTGATCGAACAGCGGGGCGAGCCCGCCGGTCGCCACCACCCGCATCGGGCGGTCGCGCTCGGCCCGGATACGCGCAACGATCCCTTCGCACAACCCGATATAACCCCAATAGATCCCCGATTGCATGCAGGCGACCGTATTCGTGCCGATCGCCGCCTGCGGCCTGGTCACGTCGACATGAGGCAGCGCCGCAGCCGCCATGTGCAGGGCCTGCAGGCCGAGGTTGGGTCCCGGCGCGATCACCCCGCCGATATAGGCGCCATCGTCGTCCACGACGTCGAAGGTGGTGGCCGTGCCGAAATCGACCACGATCACGTCGCCGCCGTAACGGTCGAAGCAGCCGGCCGTGTTGACCAGCCGGTCGGGGCCGACGATGGTGCCGAAATCGACCCGCGGCGGCACCGGCAGCAGGCATTCGGGCTTGCCCACCACCAGCGGCCGGCACTGGAAGTACCGATCGCTCAGCACCCGCAGGTTGAAGACCACCCGAGGCACCGTGGACGAGACGATCACCGACTCGATCGGCGCCTCGATCCGGTGAAGCGCCATCAGCGACGACAGCCAGACGTAATATTCATCCGCGGTGCGCCGATGATCCGTCGCGATGCGCCATGTCGCCGCGAAGTGGCTTCCGTCCCACAGCGCGAAGACCGTGTTGGTATTGCCGCAATCAATCGCCAGAAGCATGCCCGCCCCCTTCAGAAGAAGACTTCGGCCGCCGGAATGGCCAGCCTGCCGCGCGCGCTGCGCAAGATCAGCGCGCCGCGTGAATCCACCGTCTCGAACGTGCCATCATACTGGTTGTCGGTCGTCCGCGCGACGATCCTTTCGCCCAGCCGCGCCGCCCGCCCGAGCCAGGCGCTGCGGATCGGCTCGAACCCGTCGGTGACGAAGGTCGCCTCGTGACGGGCGAAGGCGGGCGCCAGAAGTTCGAGGAAATCCTCGGGCGTGACGGTGATACCGGTCTCGTCGGCCAGGCTGACGGGCCGCAACGCGCCCGGCTCCACCTCATCGGGCGCCGGCGCCCGTGCAAGGTTGATCCCGATGCCGATCGCCAGGTGCGACACCCGCCCACCCTGTCCGCCGCTTTCCAGCAGGATCCCCGCGACCTTGCCGCCGTTCAGCAGCACGTCGTTGGGCCATTTCAGCGCGAAGGGCTGGGCCCGTCCGGTGGCGGCCACGAAGGCATCGAAGAGCGCGAGCGACGCGACGAAGGAGCGCAGCGCGACCGCCTCGGGCGGCCCATCGGGGCGCATCAACAAGGTTGCCGCGAAATTGCCCGCCGGGCTGGACCAGACCCGCCCCCGCCGGCCGCGTGCCGCGGTCTGGCGATGGGCAAGGATCCAGACCGGCCGGTCCAGTTGCGGCGCCATGCGCACGGCCTCGGCATTCGTGCTGTCCACCGAGGCCAGTACATGGCGCCCGACACCCGCGGGCCAGGCGCCGTCAGTGGACAAGCGTCGCCGCCGCTGCCTGCGCCAGCGCGCCGATGCCGAACATGTTGATCACGCCCAGCATCATCACCGCTGCCGATCCCATCAGGAAGACCCAGCCGGCCGGCCGCATCGTGCCGGTGTCGAGCCCCTCGCGGTCCTCGCCGAAATACATGTAGTAGACGATGCGCAGGTAATAGAAGGCACCGATCACCGAGGCGATGACACCCAGCACGGCAAGCCACCCCATGTTCGCATCGACCGCGGCCTTGAGGACGTAGAACTTGGCGAAGAAACCCAGCATCGGCGGCACGCCGGCGAGGCTGAACATCAGGACCAGAAGCGCCAGCGCCTTCAGCGGTTCGCGCCGCGAATACATCCGCAGGCTCTCGATGTCGGTCACCGGGCGCCCGTCCTTCTCCATCGAGAGGATGAAGGCGAAGGTGCCGATGTTCATGGTGACGTAGATCGTCATGTAGATCAGCATCGCCTCGACCCCGAAGGCCGTGCCGGAGGCCAGCCCCAGCAGCGCGAAGCCCATGTGCGAGATCGACGAATAGGCCATCAGCCGCTTGATGTCGGTCTGGCCGATCGCCGCGATCGCGCCAAGGAACATCGAACCGACCGCCAGCAGCGCCAGAACCTGCCCCCACTGGCCCGGCGCGGCCCCGAAGGCATCGAATCCCAGCCGTGCGATCAGCGCCATCGCCGCGACCTTGGGCGCGGTCGCGAAGAAGGCCGTCACCGGCGTGGGCGAGCCTTCATAGACGTCGGGCGTCCACATGTGAAACGGCACGGCCGAGACCTTGAAGGCCAGCCCCGAGAGCAGGAAGACCAGCCCGAAGAGCAGCCCGACAGGCATCGGTGCCCCGGTCTTGATGGTGCTCACGATCCCCGAGAACAGCGTCGTGCCGGCGAAACCGTAGGTCAGCGACGCCCCGTAGAGCAGCAGCCCCGAGCTGAGCGCGCCGAGGACGAAATACTTCAGCCCCGCCTCGGTCGACTTGTCGTTGTCGCGGCGCAGGGCGGCGACGACATAGAGCGCCAGCGACTGAAGCTCGAGCCCCATGTAAAGCGACATCAGATCGCCCGCCGAGACCATGATCATCATGCCCAGCACCGCCAGCGCGATCAGGATCGGATATTCGAACCGCAGCAGGTTGCGCCGCTGCATGTAATCCTGCCCGATCAGCAGAACCGCCGCCGCCGACAGCAGAACGGTGATCTTCGCATAGCGGGCGAAACCGTCGTCGATATACATCCCGCCGAAGGCGTTGCGCCCCCCCCCGAAGGAGCCGATCCACAGAGACAGCAGCGCGAAGACGCCCGCCGTCACCCAGTTGAGCATGGGTGCGGTCTTGTCCTTGCCGGTATAGACCCCGAACAGGAGCGCCCCCATCGCATAGAGCGCGAGCAGGATTTCGGGCAGTGCGGTCGAGAAATCGCCAGAGGTCATCGCTCTATCCTTCAGTTCTGCGCCAGCTGGACCTGCCCCTGCCCGGGGACGGCGGCCTGGGCCACAGCATTGTTGTATTGCGAAACCAGTGCGGTCACCGATGGCCCGATGATATCGGTGACGGCACTGGGATAGATGCCCAGCAGCAGCGTCATCGCCACCAGCGGCGCGAAGATGACCTTTTCGCGCAGGTTCATGTCGCGGATCGTCTTCAGGCTTTCCTTGATCAGATCGCCCAGCACCACACGCCGGTAGAGATAGAGCGCGTAGGCCGCCGAGAAGATCACCCCCGAGGTGGCGAAGAGCGCCACCCAGGTGTTGACCTGGAAGATCCCGACCAGCGTCAGGAATTCGCCGACGAAGCCCGATGTGCCGGGCAGGCCCACATTGGCCATGGTGAAGAACATGAACACCAGCGCATAGGCGGGCATCCGGTTCACCAGCCCGCCATAGGCCGCGATCTCGCGGGTATGCATCCGGTCATAGACCACGCCCACGCAAAGAAACAGCGCGCTGGAGATGAAGCCGTGGCTGAGCATCTGGAAGATAGCGCCATCGACACCCTGCTGGTTGGCGGCGAAGATCCCCATCGTGACATAGCCCATATGCGCGACCGACGAATAGGCGATCAGCTTCTTCATGTCCTCCTGCACCAGCGCCACGATGCTGGTGTAGACGATCGCCGCAACCGACAGCCACAGGATCAGCGGCGTCAGGATGTCGGACGCGATCGGGAACATCGGCAGGCTGAAGCGCAGGAAGCCGTAGCCGCCCATCTTCAGCAGGATCGCCGCAAGGATGACCGAACCGGCGGTCGGCGCCTCGACGTGGGCGTCAGGCAACCAGGTGTGGAACGGCCACATCGGCATCTTCACCGCGAAGCTGGCGAAGAAGGCCAGCCACAGCAGCGTTTGCAGCCCGCCGACGATCTGGAAGCCGAGGATCGTGATCGGCGTCGCCGAGAACTGGTGGTTGAGCAGCGTGGGAATGTCGGTGGTGCCGGCGTTCACATACATGGTGATGATCGCCACCAGCATCAGGACCGAGCCGAGGAAGGTGTAGAGGAAGAACTTGAACGAGGCGTAGATGCGGTTCTTGCCGCCCCAGATCCCGATGATGAGGAACATCGGGATCAGCCCGCCCTCGAAGAACAGGTAGAACAGCACCAGGTCGAGCGAGACGAAGACCCCGAGCATCAGCGTCTCGAGAACGAGGAAGGCGATCATCAGCTCCTTCACCCGCGACTTCACCTCCCAGCAGGCGCCGATGGTCAGCGGCATCAGCGCGGTGGTCAGCATCACGAACAGCACCGAG
>JASBUM010000240.1 GCA_030147905.1 Acidimangrovimonas sp. | reverse complement strand
CAGGATCGGGGCGAGGAATCTTCCGGTATGGCTTTCGGCGATGCCCGCCACCGTTTCGGGCGTACCGGCGGCCACGATCCGCCCGCCGCCATCGCCGCCCTCCGGGCCGATGTCGATGATCCAGTCGGCGGTCTTGATGACATCGAGGTTGTGTTCGATCACCAGCACGGTATTGCCCTGTTCGACCAGTTCGTGCAGCACCTCCAGAAGCTTGCGCACATCCTCGAAGTGCAGCCCCGTCGTCGGTTCGTCGAGTATGTAGAGCGTCCGCCCCGTCGCGCGGCGCGACAGCTCCTTGGACAGCTTGACCCGCTGCGCCTCGCCGCCCGACAGCGTCGTCGCCTGCTGGCCGACCTTGATATAGCCAAGGCCAACCCGCATCAGCGCATCCATCTTCTCGCGGATCGCGGGAACCGCCTGGAAAAAGGTCTGGGCATCTTCCACCGTCATATCAAGAACGTCGGCTATGCTTTTGCCTTTGAACCTTATTTCCAGTGTCTCGCGATTATAGCGCGCGCCCTTGCAGGTTTCGCAGGTGACGTAGACGTCGGGCAGGAAATGCATCTCGATCTTGATGACGCCATCGCCCTGGCAGGCCTCGCAGCGCCCGCCCTTGACGTTGAAGGAGAAACGCCCCGGCTTGTAGCCGCGGGCACGGGCCTCGGGCAGGCCGGCGAACCATTCGCGGATCGGGCCGAATGCGCCGGTGTAGGTGGCGGGGTTCGAGCGCGGCGTGCGCCCGATCGGCCGCTGGTCGATGTCGATGACCTTGTCAAGATGTTCGAACCCCTTGATCGTCTCGCACGGCGCCGGGGTCTCGCGCGCACCGTTGAGCCGGATCGCGGCACTTTTATACAGCGTCTCGATGGTCAGGGTGGACTTGCCACCGCCCGACACGCCGGTCACGCAGACGAACTTGCCCAGCGGGAAATCGGCGTTCACCGACTTGAGGTTGTTGCCGGTGGCCCCGATGACCGACAGCATGCGCCCGTTGCCGGGGCGGCGGGTGGCGGGCACGTCGATCCGTCGCGCGCCCGAGAGATAGCGTCCGGTCAGGCTTTCGGGATCGGCGGCGATCTCGTCGGGCGTGCCGCGGGCCACCACATGGCCGCCATGGACGCCCGCACCCGGGCCGATGTCGAGCACATAGTCGGCGCTGCGGATCGCATCCTCGTCATGCTCGACGACCAGCACCGTGTTTCCCTGGTCGCGCAGGTTCTTCAGGGTCTCGAGCAGCCGGTCGTTGTCGCGCTGATGCAGCCCGATCGACGGTTCGTCGAGAACATAGAGCACACCCGTCAGGCCCGAGCCGATCTGGCTTGCCAGCCGGATGCGCTGGCTTTCGCCGCCTGAAAGCGTGCCCGCCGCGCGGCTGAGCGTCAGATATTCGAGCCCCACGTTGTTGAGAAAACCGAGCCGCTCGGCGATCTCCTTGAGAATGGCGCGGGCGATCTCCGCCTTCTGCGCGCTCAGCGTGGCGCCGACATTCGAGATCCAGGACAGCGCATCGCGGATCGACATCTCGACCACCTCGCCGATGTGCAGAAGGCCGGCACCCCCGTCCGCGGCGGATCCGATCTTCACCGCCAGCGCCTCGGGCTTGAGCCGGTAGCCGTTGCAGGTGCCGCAGGGCCGCGTGTTCTGATAGCGTTCGAATTCCTCGCGTACCCAGGCGCTGTCGGTCTCGCGGTAGCGCCGGTTCATGTTGGGTATCACACCCTCAAAGGCACGGCTGACATTGTAGACCCGCCCGCCCTCGTCATAGCGGAACTCGATCTCTTCGCCCTGCGAGCCGTGGAGAAGCACTTGCCGCACCGCGTCGGGCAGGTCGCGCCATGGCTTGCGCTTGTCGAAACCGTAGTGACGCGCGAGCGAGTCGATGGTCTGTGCGAAATAGGGGCTCTTGCCCTTGCGCCAGGGCGCGATTGCGCCATCGCTCAGCCGCAGC
>JASBUM010000237.1 GCA_030147905.1 Acidimangrovimonas sp. | reverse complement strand
GGCTGCCGGCTCAACACCTATGAGACCGAGGCGATGCGCGAATTGACGGCCGAAGCCGGGCTCGACAATCTCGTCGTGGTCAACACCTGCGCCGTGACCGCCGAGGCCGTGCGCAAGGCCAAGCGCGAGATCCGCCGCCTGCGCCGCGACCACCCGGAGGCGACCCTTGTCGTCACCGGCTGCGCCGCGCAGACCGAACCCGAGACCTTCGCCGCCATGCCCGAGGTCAGCCGCGTGATCGGCAATGCCGAGAAGATGCGGGCCGAAACCTGGGCCGCGCTGCGCGCCCCCGATCTGATCGGCGCGACCGAGCGCGTCCAGGTCGACGACATCATGTCGGTGACCGAAACCGCCGGCCATCTGATCGACGGCTTCGGCCGCCACCGCGCCTATGTCCAGATCCAGAACGGCTGCGACCATCGCTGCACCTTCTGCATCATTCCCTACGGTCGGGGCAATTCCCGTTCGGTCCCCGCCGGCGTGGTGGTGGAGCAGATCAAGCGGCTGGTCGGCCGCGGCTTCAACGAAGTGGTGCTGACCGGCGTCGACCTGACATCCTGGGGCGCCGATCTGCCGGCGGCACCCCGGCTCGGCGATCTGGTCATGCGGATCTTGCGGCTGGTGCCCGATCTGCCACGTCTGCGGCTGTCGTCGATCGATTCGATCGAGGCCGATCCGGCGCTGATGGACGCAATCGCCACCGAGGCGCGGCTGATGCCGCATCTGCATCTGTCGCTGCAGGCGGGCGATGACCTGACGCTCAAGCGGATGAAGCGGCGTCACCTGCGCGACGATGCGATCCGGTTTTGCGAAGAGGCGCGGCGCTTGCGGGCCGATCTCGTCTTCGGCGCCGATCTGATCGCGGGCTTTCCGACCGAAACCGAAGCGATGTTCGAAAACACCCTGCGGCTGGTCGAGGATTGCGGCCTGACCTTCCTGCATGTCTTCCCCTACAGCCCCCGCAACGGCACTCCGGCGGCGCGCATGCCCGCGGTGCCCGGCCCGGCGATCCGCGCCCGCGCCGCACGGCTGCGCGCGGCCGGAGACCACGCCCTTGCGCGCCATCTTGCGGCGCAGCTGGGCCAAACCCACCGCATTCTCACCGAAAGCCCGACACGCGGGCGCACAGAGCAATTCACCGAAGTCCAGCTTGCCCAGCCCCAGCCCGAGGGCCGGATCGTCGAGGCCCGCATCACCGGGCATGACGGCGCCCGCCTGCTCGCCTAGGCGCGGCCGACCCTTCGAGATTGCCGGTCCGCCGCAAGCGCGATTGCCAGTGCCCGCGCCGCCCGCTACCGTCGCCGCGAAGGAGGACGCGATGCATCCCAATCCGGCCTTTCGCGGCGCGAGCGCCGAAACCAATCTCGCCTTCGTGCGGACGCGCGGCTTCGGCATGCTGACGGTCGCCGGCGCCGGCGGCGGGGCGCCTTTGGCTGCGCATATCCCCTTCGTGCTGGACGCAGAGGGAACCCGGGCGGCGCTGCATCTCGTTCGCTCCAACCCGATCGCGGCGGCCCTGCGTGCGGCCGAAACGGGCGCCCTGCCCGCGCTTGTGGCGGTGACCGGGCCGGACGGCTATATCTCGCCCGATTGGTATGGCCTCGACGATCAGGTGCCGACGTGGAATTACGTGGCCGTCCATCTGCGCGGACAATTGACCCTGCGGCCCGAGAACGAACTGCCTGAACTGCTCGACCGGCTGTCAGCGCGGTTCGAGGCCGATCTCGCCCCCAAGCCGGCCTGGACCCGCGCCAAGATGACACCCGAGGTCCTGACCCGGATGATGCGCCAGATCGTGCCGTGCCGGCTGGAGATCGAGCAACTCGACGGCACCTGGAAATTGTCGCAAAACAAACCCGAGGCCGCCCGGCTTGGCGCCGCGGCGGGCCTTGCCGCCCGTGCCGGGGCCGCGCCGAACGCCGAGCTTGCCACCTTGATGCGCGCGCCGCTTCCGCCGCATCCGTGACCGTCTGCCCGATCGATCAGACACCGAAAGGAAATCCATGCGCCTTTATCATTCCCCGACCTCGCCCTTCGTCCGCAAGGTCATGGTCCTGCTCCATGAATGCGGCCGTGCCGACGCGATCGAGCGCGTGCCCGCCGCCGGCACCCCGGTCGAACCCGGCACCATGCCGGTGGCCCACAACCCCTTGGGCAAGATCCCCGCGCTCGAACGCGACGACGGCCCGGCGATCTACGACAGCCGCGTCATCTGCCGCTATCTCGATCAGCATTTCGCTGCCGGGCAGTATCCCGAACCGCCACGCCTGTGGGATTGCCTGACGCTCGAGGCGACCGCGGACGGCATGCTCGAGGCGGCGGTGCTGATGGTCTACGAAACCCGGATCCGTCCCGAACAGAAACGGCACGATGCCTGGGTCGAAGGCCAGTGGGCAAAGATCGCCCGTGCCCTCGAGACGCTCGAGTCCCGCTGGATGAGTCATCTCGCCGGACAACTCGACATGGGCCAGATCGCGGTCGGCTGCGCGCTTGGCTATCTCGATTTCCGCCATGGCGCCCGAGACTGGCGCGGAAGCCATCCGGCGCTGGCCGACTGGTTCGGCCGCTTTGACCAGCGCCCGGCCATGGCCGCGACCCGCCCGCCGGAACAATGATGCAACCCCCGCGGGGCGCGGCGGCTTGCCGCACCCCGCCCATGGACGCCGGAACCCGACAGGCATGCCGGCAGCACGCGGGATCAAGCCCGACCCCCGCGCCTTCCACCCCCCCTTTCGGGTGCCGTCAAGCCATCCGAAAATTCTTGTAACCACGATGAATATCAAGGTCTTATAGCCTCGCCCTCCGCAGCGACATCCGACCCTGCGATCACGCCGCCGCGACGTCAGGCCGCGAACGACCCACGCAAGTTTGAATGAAAAATCGTCGCACCCCCCCTTGCGCTGCGCCCGAATGTCCGCTGGACGGACGATTTTTACGACGGTAATTAGGCTTGGGGACAGGTTGCAGCCGAAATGCAACCGAAGGAGTGCGCTTGCCGCCAGACGGCACAGGATAGGGAGACGCTCGTGACTCATGCAGAAGATCACGGAGGGACCCGCCGGGACTTCCTTTACTACGCCACCGCCGGCGCGGCGACTGTCACCGCCGCGGCAGCGATCTGGCCGGTCGTGAACCAGATGAACCCTTCTGCCGACGTGGCCGCGCTGGCCTCGATCGAGGTTGACATCTCCGCGGTGCAGCCGGGCACGCAGCTCACCGTGAAATGGCAGGGCAAGCCGATCTTCATACGCCACCGCACGCCCAAGGAGATCAACGAGGCGCGCGCGGTCAAGATCGCCGACCTGCCCGACC
This sequence comes from Acidimangrovimonas sp., assembly GCA_030147905.1. The sequence continues at coordinate 8,830 of JASBUM010000237.1, read as the reverse complement.
GCAACGCCGAGAACATGAACCTGCCCGCCGGAGCCCTGGCCACCGACGAGAACCGCGCACTGGACAAGGAAGGCAAGTGGCTGGTCCAGATCGGCATCTGCACCCATCTGGGTTGCGTGCCGCTGGGCGACGGCGCCGGCGAATATGACGGCTGGTTCTGCCCCTGCCACGGCTCCCAATACGATTCCGCCGGCCGCATCCGCAAGGGCCCCGCCCCGCGCAACCTCGAGATTCCGGTGGCGAAATTCGTCGACGCCAAGACCATCAAGCTGGGCTGAGGCACAGGGAGGCAAGACATGTCAGGAATTCCGCACGACCCCTACGAGCCCAGGTCACGCTTCGAGAAGTGGCTGCATTCGCGCCTGCCGATCGTCGATCTGGTCTACAAGACCTTGACCATCCCGACGCCCAAGAACCTCAACTGGATGTGGATCTGGGGCATCGTCCTGGCCTTCAGCCTGACCTTGCAGATCGTGACCGGCATCGTGCTGTCGATGCATTACACCCCCGATACCGGGCTGGCCTTCGCCTCGGTCGAGCACATCATGCGCAACGTTCGCGGCGGCACCATGATCCGCTACCTGCACATGAACGGCGCGACGCTCTTCTTCATCGCCGTCTATGTGCATATCTTCCGCGGTCTCTATGACGGCAGCTACAAGGCCCCGCGCGAGGTGACGTGGATCATCGGGATGCTGATCTATCTGGCGATGATGGCCACCGCCTTCATGGGTTACGTCCTGCCCTGGGGACAAATGTCCTATTGGGGCGCCACGGTCATCACCGGGCTCTTCGGCGCCATCCCGGGGATCGGTCCGACGATACAGACCTGGCTGCTGGGCGGGCCGTCGGTTTCGAACGCGACGCTCAACCGCTTCTTCTCGCTGCACTACCTGCTGCCCTTCGTGATCGCCGCGCTGGTCGCGGTCCATGTCTGGGCCTTCCATACGACCGGCAACAGCAACCCTACCGGGGTCGAGGTCCGTCGCGGGTCGCGCGATGAGGTGCGCAAGGACACGGTGCCTTTCTGGCCCTATTACGTCATCAAGGATTTCTTCGCCCTTGCGGTGATCCTGACGATCTTCTTCGCCGTCGTCAGCTTCATGCCGAACTATTTCGGCTCGCCGGACAACTACATCCCGGCCAACCCGCTGATGACCCCCCCCAACATCGAGCCGGAATGGTATTTCCTGCCCTTCTACGCGATCCTGCGCGCCTTCACCCAGGATGTCTGGATCGTCCAGCTCGCGCATTTCGTGACCTTCGGCATCGTCGACGCGAAATTCTTCGGGGTGTTGGCCATGTTCGGCGCCATCGCCGTTATGGCACTGGCGCCATGGCTCGATACCTCCTCGGTGCGATCGGGGCGCTACCGGCCGATGTTCAAGTGGTGGTTCGCGCTTCTGGTCTTCGACTTCCTGCTGTTGATGTGGTGCGGGTCGCAGTTCCCGACGCCCCTGATCGGCTGGGTGTCGCTGATCGCGTCCAGCTACTGGTTCGCCTATTTCCTCATCATCCTGCCGCTTCTGGGCGTGATCGAGCGCCCGACAAGGTTGCCGGCCACGATCGAGGAGGATTTCGACGCCCACCACCGCCCCGCCGGGACCACCTTGCGCCAGGGCGACAGCGCCCAGCCGGCCGAGTGACGAAAGGAACGACCGACATGTTCAGGAAGCTCTTTCTTGCGGTGGCGACGGCTGCGGTTCTGGGCACGGCGGGTACGGGCGCGGTCCTGGCTGCCGAAACCCCGCCGATCCCGGATATCCCCTTCTCCTTCGACGGGCCGTTCGGAACATACGATCCGAACCAGCTCCAGCGCGGCCTGCAGGTCTATACCGAGGTCTGCGCCGCCTGCCATGGCCTGGACCTGGTCCCGTTCAGGACACTGGCGGACAAGGGCGGGCCACAACTCCCGAAGGATCAGGTCAAGGCCTTCGCCGCCACCTTCCCGGTGAACGATCCGGCCTCGAACCCGCAACTGATCGACCCCGCAAGCGGCAACCCGCGCAAGCTGACCCCCAACGACACCTTCCCCGCCAATCACGCCATGAACGCCCCGGATCTGAGCGTGATGGCCAAGGCGCGGGCCGCCTTTCACGGGCCCTACAAGCTGGGCATCAACCAGTTCATCCACGGGATCGGCGGGCCGCAATACATCGTCGCGTTGCTGACCGGCTTTACCGGCAAGACGAAGGACCTCGCCGGCACCACCGTCTACGGGAACAAGTATTTCTCGGGCGGCTGGATCCGCATGCCGCCGCCCCTGACCGATGGCCAGGTGACCTATGCCGACGGAACCAAGAGCACCGTGCAACAGATGTCCGAGGATGTCGCGGCCTTCCTGATGTGGTCGGCCGAGCCGCACATGGATGCGCGCAAGCACGCAGGCTTCGACGGCGTGCTCTATCTCGCGTTGCTCGCGGCACTGCTTTATCTGACCAACAAGCGGCTGTGGTCGTCGATCAAGGCCAAACCCGACGAGACCCGCGCCTGACGCGAACCCCGTGAACCCGAAGGGCGCGGGGCGGACAGCCCCTACGCCCGAATTCTGACCTGCCTATGCCGGCCTGCCCGTATGCCCGCCGGTCGAAGATCCGGGCCGCGCTGGGCCGGGCCGACGGCCACCTGCCAGGCAGGATCCCGGCACGACCGATCCGCCCGGCTCCCCGCGCCCGACAGCCGCCGTCGCCCCACACCTGATGCGATGCCGCCCGGGGCCGCCCGGTGGCTCCCGGTGCCGCCATGCCATCGCGCACCGCCATGGGCGCGAGGCCCGCGGGCGGGCAGCGCCCCCCGGACGCCCCCCGGAAACCACTTGAGAGCCGCGCGCGCCGCCGCTAGACCCGCCGCTAGACCCGCCCGTTAGACCCCGTGTCAAAGGAGCCCGCCATGAGCCTCAACACCTTCGGCCATCTCTTTCGCGTAACCACCTGGGGTGAGAGCCATGGACCCGCGCTCGGCGCCACTGTCGACGGCTGCCCGCCCGGCATCGCCGTTGAGGCCGAGGCGCTTCAGCATTGGCTCGACCGGCGGCGGCCCGGCACAAGCCGCTTCACCACCCAGCGGCGCGAACCCGACGCCGTGAAGATCCTGTCCGGGATCTACGAAGGGCAAACCACGGGCACGCCGATCCAGCTTCTGATCGAGAATACCGACCAGCGGTCGAAGGATTATTCCGAGATCGCCCGGACGTTCCGCCCCGGCCATGCCGACATCACCTATTGGCAGAAATACGGCATCCGCGACCCGCGCGGCGGCGGCCGCTCCTCGGCCCGCGAGACCGCCGCTCGCGTGGCCGCGGGCGGTGTGGCGCGGGCTGTGCTTGCACATCTCGCGCCCTCGGTCCGGATCACCGGCTACATGGTCCAGATGGGCCGGCACGCGATCGACCGCACCCGCTTCGACGCCGAGGAGATCGAGCGCAACCCCTTCTGGTCCCCCGATGCCCGGGCCGCGGAAAGCTGGGCCGAGGAACTGGACGCCCTGCGCAAGGCCGGCAATTCGACCGGCGCGGTGATCGAGATCGTGGCCAGCGGCGTGCCCGCGGGCCTTGGCGCCCCGATCTACGGCAAGCTCGACGCCGATCTCGCCGCCGCGATGATGTCGATCAACGCGGTCAAGGGCGTCGAGATCGGCGAAGGCATGGGCGCAGCCGCGCTGACCGGCATCGAGAACGCCGACGAGATCGAGATGGGCCCCGACGGGCCGCGCTACCTGTCGAACAAGGCCGGCGGCATCCTTGGCGGGATCGCCACCGGTCAGGACGTGGTGGTGCGCTTTGCGGTCAAGCCAACCTCGTCGATCCTCAGCCCGCGCCGCTCGGTCACGCTGGACGGGGAAGCCGCCGAGATCGTCACCAAGGGGCGCCACGATCCCTGCGTGGGCATACGTGCAGTACCGGTGGGCGAGGCGATGATGGCTTGCGTACTGCTCGATCACCTGCTGCTCGACCGTGGGCAGACCGGCGGGCTGCGCGGCCCGATCGGCGCCCCCGCCTGAACCCGGCCCGCGGCATGTCCCGGCCGTGCCAGCACCAGCCGGCAGGAACCGATGGCCTGCGGGCGGGCGGGCCCAGTCAATGCGTCGCGCCGCCGCCCGGTCCGCGGCCTATGGTCCCTGCGGCGCCGCCCCTTGCCGTCGCGGGCGGCCGACCCGCGCCCTGCTGCTTGGCGACCTGGACCGCCAGGATACCCAGTGCGATGATCGCCACGCCCAGCAGATCCGCGGGGCCGAGACGTTCCCCCAACAGGGCCGCCGCGATCGTCACCCCGAGAAACGGATTCAGAAAGTGGAAGGTCGAGGCCCTGATCGCCCCGATCCTGCCCACCAGACGAAACCAGACCCAGGTGGCCAGGAGACCGGGTATCAGCGTGGTATAGGCGAAGGCCAGCACGAGCCGCCAGCTCCAGTGGATCGTCGGGGTTTCCGTCAGCGCTGCCAGAACCGCAAGCACGCCCGCGCCGATCAGCATCTGTAGCCCCACGATCATCAACAGGTTGCCCCCGGCCGAGGCGCGCCGCACCGACAGCGTCGCGAATGCCAGTGCGATGACCCCGAGGACACAATAGATCAGGCCCGGCACATCGACACCACCGGTCAGCCGGGACCCCATGATGATGCCGACCCCGGCCAGCCCGCCGAACAGCCCCGCGATACCCAGCGGCCGGATCCGTTCGCCCAGAAATAGCCAGCCCGCCAGCGCGACCAGAAGCGGCATGGTCGAGGCGATGATCGCCGCAAGCGACGCGTCCACCCGCTGCATGGCGATGAAGTTGAGACCCAGATACAGGACGTTCTGGCAGATTCCGAACAATGCGGTCGCGCGCCATTGCTCCCGGCCCATGCGCGGGCTCTGCCCCGCCGCGGCCGCCAGCCCCACCGCAATCAGTCCCGAGACCAGGAAACGCAGGGCCAGCGCATAGAGTGGCGGCGCCGCCGCCACGATCACATGCGCCGAGGTGAAGGCCGAAGACCACATGAAGGCAAACGCCAGCCCCATCCCGATCGCGCGCAGATCCATCCGGCTTTCCCTGACTGGGGGCACGCGGCCACTATATGGCTAGGGCCGCCCAGCGGCGACCCTACACGAGCCCTGCGGCCGCGCAAGGCTGCATCCTTCGATGCCGATGACGACGGCGACGGCGCGTTAGCTGTTGACGCTATCCTTGAGCGCCTTGGCGATAGTCATCTTGACGACCTTGTCGGCCGGCTTGGTGATCTGTTCGCCGGTCGCGGGATTGCGGACCTGACGTTCGGGACGCGCGCGGCAAGCGATCTTGCCCAGACCCGGCAGGGTGACTGCGCCGCCGCCGGCGACTTCGCGGGTCACCACCGCCGAGATCGCCTCGAGCGCGGCATTCGCCGATTTCTTGTCCGAGCCCATCTCTTCGGCGAGTGCCGCAACAAGCTGGGTTTTCGTCATCGGTTTGGACATTGCATGTCTCCTCAATCTTGCCCCGCTTGCTGCAGGGTCTCGCCTGCCCATCATGGGCTAATTGAGCCGCTACACTAGGTTTTTCGGGCAAAATCAAGCCCTTTCCTCGTGAAAGCGGCGGGATGCGACATCAAAGGAATGCCGTCTCTTCAAAACTCCTCAATTTCCGGCTGTGGATGCGCTCCAACGGCATGTCGCGCAGCCGTTCCATCGCCTGCACACCGATGCGCAAATGGCGCGATACCTGGTTGCGATAGAATTCCGTGGCCATGCCGGGCAACTTCAGTTCACCGTGAAGCGGCTTGTCGGATACGCACAGGAGCGTGCCATAGGGCACGCGGAAACGAAAGCCGTTCGCTGCGATCGTGGCGCTTTCCATGTCGAGCGCGATTGCGCGGCTTAGGCTGAGCCGGTGCACCGGCCCGGACTGGTCGCGCAACTCCCAGTTGCGGTTGTCGATGGTGGCCACCGTACCGGTACGCATCACCCGCTTCAACTCGTAACCTTCCAGCCGCGTGATCTCGGCCACCGCCTCCTGCAGCGCGATCTGGATTTCGGCCAGCGCCGGGATCGGCACCCAGACCGGCAGGTCGTCGTCGAGAACATGATCTTCGCGCAGATAGGCGTGGGCGAGGACGAAATCGCCCAGCCTCTGGCTGTTGCGCAGCCCCGCGCAATGGCCGACCATCAGCCAGGCATGAGGCCGCAGCACCGCGATATGGTCGGTCGCGGTCTTGGCGTTCGACGGACCCACCCCGATATTGACCAGCGTCACCCCCTGCCCGTCCGGCCGCTTGAGATGATAGGTCGGCATCTGCGGCAGCTTGGCGACGGGCGCGAGCGGCGCGTCGGCTGCGGTGATCTCGGCATTGCCCGGGCCGACGAAGGCGGAATAGCCGCTCTCCGGATCGGCCAGCACCGCGCGGGCATAGGCTTCGAATTCCTCGATGTAGAACTGGTAGTTGGTGAACAGGACGTGGTTCTGGAAATGCACCGGATCGGTGGCGGTGTAATGGCTGAGCCGCGCCAGGGAATAATCCACCCGCTGGGCGGTGAACGGCGCCAGCGGGCGCGACCCGTCAGCATTCTCAAGCCGAAGGCCGTTGACGATGTCGTCGTTGGTCGTGGACAGGTCCGGCACGTCGAAGACATCGCGCAGCGAGAAGTCCAGCGCGCCTTCTTGCGGCACCACCACCTCGGGCTGGTCGGCCACCGCGAAATGCACCGGGATCGGCGTTTGCGACGGCCCGATCCGGACCGGCATGCCATGGCTGGTCATCAGCAGGTCGATCTGCTGTTCGAGGTAGTTGCGAAACAGCGCCGGGCGGGTGATCGTCGTGGCATAGGTGCCGGGATGGGCGACATAGCCGAAGCTGAGCCGGCTGTCGGCCTTGAGAAAGCTTGTCGTGGTGATGCGGATCTCGGGATAGAAGGCGCGAAAGCGTGCCTCGGGCCTGCCCCTGGCCGCGGCTTGCGAGAAATGCTCCGACAGGAACGCGACGGCGGCGGCGTATAGCTCCTCCAGCCGGTCGACGGCGGCTCGGGCCGAGGTGAACAACTCCGCTTCGGGAACGGCCGGGGTCAGGACGGGAAGATTAGGATCGGAAAGGGTCATCGCCGGGCCGGTTGGAAACTGCTGGGCGAACATTGACCGGCCCGGCCCCGGGTGACAAGCCCCAAGACGCCATACGGCCGGTCACTCGGGCCGGAGCGCCAGCGTGGTCGCCCGCAGCCAGGCCATGAAACCGCGTGGATTTCCGGCCCATTGCGCGACCACGTCCCGCCCTATGGGGGGACCGATGATCGGCGCCTGCGGCTTGTCGAGCGCATGCGCGACCTCGTGCAGCAAAAGCCCCTGCCGCAGGGTCGGCGAAAGCCGGTTGGCGATCTGGTAGAGGCGCGAATTCTGTCCCATGAAGCGGATCGGCAGGATCACCGCTTCGCTCTTGAGGATCATCTTGGCGGTGAAGGGATTCCACTCGGCCTCGACGGCCGGTCCGAACCAGCCTGCCGAGGCCGCCACCGCGCCCGAGGGAAACAGGATCACCACACCGCCGTCGCGCAGATGCTCCATCGCGAGGCGGCGCATCTCCAGCCCCTTCTCCAGCGCATCCTCCTCGTGCGGGAAGGGCACCGGAACCATGTTGTAGGCGATCTCCTCGATCCCGGTCAGCAGCGAACGGGTGAGGATCTTGAAGTCCTGCCGGACAAGGCCCACCAGCCGCCCCATGACCAGCCCGTCGACCAGCCCGTGGGGGTGGTTAGCCACCACTACGACCGGCCCCGATCGCGGGATCCGGGCGATCTGCTCGGGCGGGGTCAGCAGGTCGATCCCCATGACATCGAGCACGCGCTGCCAGAATTCCTGACCGCGCGCCGGCCCCATCGCCTCGAAATGGCGGATCCGGCGCAACAGGATCATCTTGCCCGTCAGCCATTCGAGGGTACGGATCGTCGCCACCTTGCGCGGGTCGTTGAAGGTGCCGGCATAGGAAAGGCGGCGCTTGTCGTAGGGCGTGTAATCGGGATCGCCGACGTAGTTCGATTTCGGGACGGAGTCACTCACGGCTCTCATGTCCTCTCGGCCCGCGCCTTTAGAATTCTTCGCCGAAACGATCGGCGACCAGTGCCTCCAACGCTGCGGCAAGTTCATCGGCCTGCGCACCGCTGGTACGCAGCTCTATCGTCGAGCCGCGCGAGGCGGCCAGCATCAGCAAACCCATGATCGAATCGCCCGAAACCGTGATTCCGTCGCGCGAAACCTGGGCACTCGCGTCATGCGCCTCGACCACTTCCACGAATTTCGCCGAGGCACGCGCATGAAGCCCCTTCTCGTTGACAATCCGCAAGACCCGTTCTGTCATCAGGTGTCCTGTTCCCTGCCGAGATCGATCGAATTGATGTATTTTCGCCCGGCATCGAGGGCACATGCAACGGCTTCGGCCACGTTCATCTTGCGCGACTTCGCGAGTTTGACCAGCATCGGCAGGTTTGCGCCATACACAATGCGGCGATCCATGGCCACGCAGGCCGGCAGGCTCAGGTTCGAGGGCGTGCCCCCGAACATGTCGGTCACCACGACCACGCCCGATCCGTCGTCGACCTCGTCGGCGGCCTGGCAGATCTCGCGCTGCTTCGCGGCCCGGTCATGAACGTCCTCGATCGAGATCGCCCGTATCCCGGCCTGTTTGCCCACCACATGTTCGACCGCTGCGAGATATTCCCGCGCAAGCCCGCCATGAGCGACGATCACGATTCCGATCACGTCTGTTCGTCCTGCCGCTTGTCCGGGACATATCCTGCCCGGCGTTCAAGTTCCCGGTGCCGTTTAGACACCTGCCAACCGGCCTGTGCAAGGACCGCCGCGAGTTTTTCCGCCACCGCCACCGAACGATG
>JASBUM010000221.1 GCA_030147905.1 Acidimangrovimonas sp. | reverse complement strand
CTATCTTGCATTTTTTCACGAATGCGGCATCATTTCGCCTGTGACAACAGACTTTCGTACGACCGCCTCCTGATTCAGGCAGCCGGGAGAATTGGAAGACCTGGCTGCACGACCCGACGCAGTCCCGCGGCGGGGAATTCGAAAAAGGAGAAACGGCATGCCGACCGGCACCGTGAAGTGGTTCAACAGCACCAAGGGCTATGGCTTCATCGCGCCAGACGACGGAGGCAAGGATGTCTTCGTTCATATCTCGGCGGTCGAACGCGCGGGGCTCAAGGGCCTCAACGACAACCAGAAGATCGGCTACGAATTGCAATCGGGCCGTGACGGCCGGTCCTCGGCCGGCGATCTGCGCCTGCTCTAGGACGCATCTGACATGAACCCGCTGGCCGCGTTTCGCGGCCAGCGTTGCTTTGAATGCCCCAAGGCTCGTCTGACGACGATGGCCCGCCCGGTGACAATTGCCTGCGCAACATGGCGGCGCCGCCCTCCGGCCAAGGTTGGAGACACCTCCGCCCGCACCGGTTGACGCGGCTGCCCAGCTCAAGGCGGACGGGCTGCATGACACGCGACGGAACAGGGGCCGCTTGAGGCCCGACCGCGCGAGTGCCGGCCTGCGCGTGATCGCCCGGACACCAAACCCGCCGCGAACCTCCATCCACGTCGCAAGCCCGACGCGGCCGTTATTCCGCGAAGCCCCGCGACAGCCCCCCCCCCGCCGGCGCGGCCCGCCCTGCCCCTGTCCGCCGCGCCAAGTCGGGGCGAGGAGGCCGGCCACAGGCGGAGACGCCGCCGCCGTTGCCGGCCCGTCGCATGCGCCGCGAAGCGCCCCCGGCGCCACGGCGAATTTTTCTTGCCGGCCCGTGGCGAAGACGCTAGGCGTCGATCATGTCGACATCGTCAGATCTCATCCATCAGGCGCGCGTCCTGCTGCGCTTGGGCCTGCCGCTCATCGGCAGCAACCTCGCCATGATCGGTCTTCACGTCACCGACACGGTGATGATGGGCTGGTATTCGGTGCCGGCGCTGGCGGCGACGGTGCTGGGCGCGTCGAGCTTCTTTCTGCTGTTCATCCTCGGCTCGGGTTTCGGCAACGCCGTGGTGCCGCTTGTCGCCGCGGCCGCGGCGGTGGGCGACAGCACCGAGGTGCGGCGCGCGACGCGGATGGGGCTGTGGCAGTCGCTGCTGTTCTCGCTCCTGGTCCTGCCGCTGTTTTGGTACTCCGGCCCGGTCCTTCTGGCCCTGGGCCAGGAGCCGCGGCTGGCGGCCATCGCGCAGACCTTCCTGCGCATCGTCGGGCTGGGCATGGCGCCGGCGCTGATCGTGGTGGTATTGCGCGGCTTCCTGTCGGCGATGGAGCGCACGCAGGTGGTGATGTGGGCGACGGCGGCGGCACTGGTGCTGAACGCGGTACTGAACTGGGCGTTCATCTTCGGCCACTGGGGCGCGCCCGAGATGGGCGCGGCGGGCTCGGCGCTGGCGACACTGGCCACGCAGGTCCTGACCCTGGTGATCGTGGGCGGCTATTGCATCTGGCATCCGGCGCTGCGTCCCTATGCATTGATCCAGAGGTTCTGGCGGCCGGACTGGCCGGCCTTCGCGCTGGTCTTCCGCCTCGGCCTGCCGATCGGCCTGACCAGTCTGGCCGAGGGCGGGCTGTTCAACGCGGCGGCGCTGATGATGGGCTGGATCGGCGCGGTCGAGCTGGCGGCCCACGGCATCGCGATCGAGCTTGCCTCGATCACCTTCATGGTTCATCTGGGCGTCAGTCAGGCGGCGACGGTCCGTGTCGGGCGC
>JASBUM010000201.1 GCA_030147905.1 Acidimangrovimonas sp. | reverse complement strand
GGCATCGGCCATCGCGTTGACATGGCCGGGGGTGCCCGTGACCGCCTGTGCCAGCATCGCGCCGGTCGCGTCGTAGACCCCGGCCGACAGGTCACCCGCCTCGCGCACGCTGGTCGAGAAGGCAGTGCGCACCAGCGCCTGTGCCTGCTCCTCGACCACCGATATCAGGCGGTTCCACATCACCTGGAAGGCCACTTTCGAGACGTCAGACATTGCTGCTCTCCCGCATCCGGCCGCCCGCCGGCGACGACTTTTGATCGGACGACAGGCGGATGTCGATCGTGCCGTCGGTCAGGGCCAGCGCCTGCCATGCCACGGGCACGATGACGGTGGTCTCGTCCTCGGTGATCGCGGCCGGCCCGGCCGCCCGTGCCCCCGGCGCGAAGGCGTCGCGCGCATAGACGCCGGCGCGCGTCATCCGCCCGCCCGCCGGATCGAAGAGCGGCCGCGCGCCGATCGGCTCGGCCGTGCCCGCCGGGGGGGGCGCGGCGACGGCCGCCACCGGTGCAAGCGGCGTATGCGCGTTGACCGACCATACGGTGACCTCGGCGCGCATGCCCTCGACCGTGCGCCCGAACAGCCTGGCATATTCGGCCTCGAAGGCCGCCAGAAGCATGGCGCCATCGGGTGCGCGCGCCTGCTCGGGCGTGAGCGGCACCGGGATCTCCCAGCCTTGTCCGGAATAGCGCATGAAGACCTTGTGCGCGGTCACGATCGCGGCCTGCGGGTCGCAGCCGCGCACGAAGCCCGCGGCCTCCGCCTCCATCTCGGCAAACAGCGCCCGCACCGTATCGGCGTCGAAGGCGTCCATCTTCATGAAGACCGAGCGATTGGCCTCGAAGCTGAAGGGCGCGCGCAGGAACCCGATGGCCGAGCCCACGCCCGCGCCCCGGGGCACCAGGCAACGCGTAATGCCCAGCTTCTCGCACAGGCGCGCGGCGTGCAACGGCGCGGCGCCGCCGAAGGCGATCATGGTGTATTCGCTCAGATCCTCGCCGTTTTCGACCGCATGGACGCGGGCCGCGTTGGCCATGTTCTCGTCGACCACCTCGGCAAGGCCCCAGGCGGCCTCGGTCGCGTCCATCGCCAGCGGCGCGCCCAGATGGACGTGCAGCGCCTCGGCGGCGCGGGCCGGGTGAAGCGGGATCGAGCCGCCCGCGAAATGCGCCGGATCGAGCCGGCCAAGCATCAGGTCGGCATCGGTGACGGCGGGATGCGCCCCGCCCCGTCCATAGCAGGCCGGTCCCGGTTCGGAGCCCGCGCTTTCGGGGCCGACGCGGATCTGCTTCAGCGCGTCGACCCGCGCCAGACTGCCGCCGCCCGCGCCGATCTCGACCATATCGATCACCGGGATCGAGATCGGCATGCCCGAACCCTTCTTGAACCGGTATGAGCGCGCCACCTCGAAGACCCGGGCCGTCTTGGGGCTGCGGTTCCTGATCAGGCAGATCTTGGCCGTGGTGCCGCCCATGTCGAAGCTCAGGACCTTGTCGAGCCCATGCCGGGCGGCGATGTCGGCGGCGAAGATCGCGCCGCCGGCAGGTCCCGATTCCACCAGCCGCACCGGAAATTCGGCCGCGCTCTCAAGCGACATGATCCCGCCCCCCGAATGCATCAGGAAGACCGGGCAGGCGGCGCCGGCCGCGGCCAGCCGCTCGCGCAGGCGGCCGAGATAGGATTTCATCAGCGGCTGGATGTAGGCGTTGGCGATCGTCGTGTTGAAGCGTTCGTATTCGCGCATCTGCGGCGAGACCGCGCTCGACAGCGACACCATCGCCTCGGGCAGATGCTGGGCAAGGACCTCGGCCACCAGCCGCTCATGGGTATCGTTGACGTAGGCATGCAGGAAGCCGACCGCGACCGCCCGGTACCCGCCCGCGCGCAGGCGGCCCGCCAATGCCTCGATCTCGGCCGGGTCGAGCGCAACCAGAACCCGCCCGTCCGCATCGATCCGTTCGTTCAGCACATGCCGGCGGTTGCGCGCCACCAGCGGCTCGGGAAGGCGCAGGTTCAGATCGTATTGCTCGAACCGGCTTTCGGTGCGCATCTCGATCACGTCGCGAAAGCCGCGGGTGGTGACGAAGGCGGTCTTGGCGCCGCGCCTCTCGATCAGGGCGTTGGTCGCAAGCGTCGTGCCGTGGATGATCTGGCCGATCGCGCCGGGCGCTATGCCGGCCGCAGCGCAGACCCGCCCGATGCCCTCGATGATCGCATCCTCGGGTGCGGCGTGGGTGGTAAGCACCTTGCTGGAATGGCGCAGCGAACCCCGCTCCAGCACCACATCGGTGAAGGTGCCACCGATATCGACGCCCAGCCGCCATTGGTCGCGTGCCATCTCTTCCATCCCGCCTGTCTTGACCGGCCGCCAGCTTACGCAGGGCGGAGGATCATGAGAAATAATTTGTTCGTATCTATTGAATAATGAAAATTAATCCTTTGGCGGTGAAAGCGTCCGCGCGATGGCGATCGCGCCGTGAATGAAGGCCGGTGCGGGATCGGGCATGTAGCGCGCGGCGAAGCGCAGCTCGTCCGGAACCCACGGATAGTCGAGCGCGGCAAGCCGGCCGTCGGCCAGATAGGGCGCGACCATCGCCTCGGGAAGGCAGGCGATGCCCAGCCCCTTCACCGCCATCGCGAGGCAGGCCGCGATGTTGGAGGATGGCACCAGCCGGACCGGTGCCTGCCGGTCGTGGAAATGGGCCTCGAGCTGGCGGTGGGGTTCGGTGCCCCGGGCGTGGCTGAAGACCGGGGTGCGGGCGAAGGCCCCGGCGCCGACGGGCGCGCCGTGAAGCCCCAGCGCCGGACTCGCCACCCAGGAATAGGGCGAGGCGCCCAGCGCGACCGATCCGGTCGCCGGCCGATCGAACGGGCCGCTCTGGAAGGTCAGGTCAAGCTCGCGCGCAAGCAGGGCCCTGGAGAGGCTGGCGCTGAGATCCACGGTCAGCTCGACATCGATCGCCGGGTATTCGGCGCGCATCCGCTGCATGAATTCCAGCAGCCAGGTGTTGGCCACCAGTTCGCTGACCCCCAGCCGCAGCACGCCCTCGAACAGCGCACCGTCCCCCGCCGCCGCGATCAGCGCATCGACCGCGCCGAGCACCTCGCGCGCGTGCCCCAGAAGCGCGCGCCCGCGCAAGGTCAACCGGACCGAGCCGGCATCGCGTTCCATCAGGCGCACGCCCAGCAGCGTCTCGAGCTGGGCGATCCGGTTGGAGATGTTGGGCTGCGTGGTATTGAGCCGCTCCGCCGCGCGACGGAAGGTGCCCAGATCTGCAACCGCCACGAAGGCTTCCAATTGCTTGAAGCTGATGGCCGACATGCGCTCTGCTCCCCCGGTTGTCGTGGCCCGTTCGCGGCATCTGATCCGCGCCTGTCGCCGATGCGCCCCGCCCCGCATCGGGACCGAATGCCCCGGTCGATACCCTCCCGGTCGATACCCTCCCGGCATCCGACTCGCCGGCCCCGGCTCGCTGGCCCTCGGATGTGCCCTGCCGGTGTTCGGGCCTCGCCCGCGGCGGAGACGGGCCTGCGAAATGCCCCTTGCCCGCCATCGCGGCCGGTCGAAGCGCTTGGCCAAACGGTCGCACCTGGCCCCCTTGAAAAGCGCTCACGCCAGTGTGATATTTAATACAGTGACTGGTAATGATGGGACCAGGATGGCCGGACCGCAAGGTCGGGCTGTCGAAGCGCCGAGAAGAGTGCGGCCCATGAAGATCCGGTGCCGGGTCGCGGTGGTGCGGGGCCTTGTGCGGATCGGGCTATCCGGTGACGAGTTTGCGTTGCGGTTACCTGCGGGTGTGTACCAATGCGGGGGTGGTGGCCTGGGCTGCCGCCCCCTTTCTGCATCGCAGTTTCCCCCCTTGTCCGAGAATCGGCGAGCATCGCGCCAACCGCCAAGAATGTCCAACGCAGCCCGGCGAGAGCCGGTCCTGTCGCGCCGATCCGATCGTCAGGAAAATTTTTTCATGTCCGGGTGCGCATGGCCGGGTGCGCGGGCTTCGGCCGGCCGGGCATCCCGGTCGAGCCGGCCGTGCATCCGCGCGACCTTCGTGCAGGCGCGGCGGCACCGGGCGGTGGAGCGCCGCGCCACAGCTCACGGGCGCTGCGCCGATGACGGCCTGCGGCCGAGGCCCTTGGCCCGGTACCTCTTCCGCTCGGCCCGCAGCAGGGCGGATCAGCGCATCGCGGTCGAGACGGCGCTTTCGGGCAGTTCCTCGTTGAAGCAGCGCTGGTAGAATTCGGCCACCGTCTGGCGCTCCAACTCATCGCATTTGTTAAGGAAGGTCAGACGGAACGCATAGCCGAGATTGCGGAAGATCTCGGCGTTCTGGGCCCAGTTGATGACCGTACGCGGGCTCATCACCGTCGAGAGATCGCCGTTCATGAAGGCGGTGCGCGTCATCTCGGCCACGGTCACCATCTGGCTGATCTGGCGCCGTCCCTTGTCGGTGTTGTAATGGGGGTTCTTGGCCAGCACGATCGCGGTCTCGGCATCGTGGCTAAGATAGTTCAGCGTGGCGACCATCGACCAGCGGTCCATCTGCGCCTGGTTGATCTGCTGGACGCCGTGGTAAAGCCCGGTGGTGTCGCCAAGGCCGACGGTGTTCGAGGTGGCGAAAAGCCGGAAGTAGGGATGCGGCGTGATCACCTCGTTCTGATCCAGAAGGGTAAGCTTGCCGTCATGTTCCAGCACCCGCTGGATCACGAACATCACGTCGGCGCGGCCGGCATCATATTAGTCGAAGACGATGGCGGTCGGGTTGCGCAGCGCCCAGGGCAGGATGCCTTCCTGAAACTCGGTCACCTGCTTGCCGTCGCGCAGCTTGATCGCATCCTTGCCGATCAGGTCGATCCGGCTGATATGGCTGTCGAGATTGACCCGCACGCAGGGCCAGTTGAGCCGGCTCGCCACCTGTTCGATATGGGTCGACTTGCCGGTGCCGTGATAGCCCTGGATCATCACGCG
>JASBUM010000199.1 GCA_030147905.1 Acidimangrovimonas sp. | reverse complement strand
GAACAGCATCGCCACCAGCGCCAGCGCCGCGCCCCAGCCCTGCAGCGGCGGATTGGCGATCCAGACGCGCATGTCGAAGGTGCCGCTGCTCAGATACAGGCCGATGATCGCCAGAAGAAGCGGCAGCGATCCCAGTAGCGTGTAAAGAAAGAACATCAGGGCCGCGCTCTGGCGCTCTTCGTGGCCCCAGCCGGCGATCATGAAATACATGCCGACAAGCGTGACCTCGAAGAAGACGTAGAAGACTAGCCCGTCCAGCGCCATGAACGTGCCCAGCGACGCGGTTTCGAGAAGCAGCATCAGCACCACGAAGCTTAGCGCGCCCTCATCCGCGCGGCGCCGCATCGCATGGATCGCGGTAAGCAGGAAAAGAAGGCCGGTCAGAAGCACGAGCGGCAGGCTCAGCCCGTCGACGCCAAGCCGGAAGGCCGCGCCGATCGACGGGATCCAGCCGAAACCCTCGACCTGCGCGAATCCGCCGCCGCGAATTCCGCGCGCCCAGATCGCCAGAGTCAGAAGGAAGGTCAGCGCGGTCACTGCGACGGAGACGGCATGGATTTCACGCACCGCGCGCGGGCGTGCGACGATCAGTCCGAGCGCGGCCAGAAGGGGCAGGAAGGTCGTCAGTGTCAGCAACGGAAACATCGCGCAAAGCCTCTTCAGATCGCCAGGGGTGCTACAATAAGAATGACGACGATCACCAGGACGCCGCCGGCGGTCAGTGCCATCTCGCGGTGGATCAGGCCGCCCTGAAGACGCCGCAGCCGCTTGCCCGCCGCGACCGCGCGCCGCGCGAGACCGAAGACGATGCCGTCGATCCCGTCGATATCCAGCCGCCAGCTTCGTGACCCGAGCGCAAGCCCGGCGTGCCCGACCGCGAGGACGGCATCCTGGATGCGCTGATCGAGCCGTTGGGCGGCGGCGGTGATGCGCAGCGCCGGGCGGGCGACAAGCGCCTGCATCCCGCCACCAAGGGCGAAGCTGTTCTGCGCATTGTCGTGAAAGCGGCCCAGCAGACGTTGCGGCGACACCAACGTGCCCAGCACCAGCCCGCCGAGCGCCGCGCCGAGCCCGAGCGCGAGCGCCACCTGCCCCGCCACCGGCGGCGCGGCGGCCAGAAGGAATTCGATGGTGCCGAAGCTTGCCGCCAGGACCGCGGCCAGGGCCGCAAGGATGCCGACGCCTGCCACCATCCGCGGCCGCGCCGGGACCGCGCCGCCGCGCTCACCCCGCCACAGGACGATCAGGGCGCGCGCCATGTAGGCGCCGGTGAAGACGGTGCTGACCACGGCCATCGGCACCAGCCAGACCGCCGCCGGTAACGGGGCGGCCAGCGCGCTTGCGATGATCGCGTCCTTGGAAAAGAACCCCGCCAGCGGCGGCATCCCGGCCAGCGCCAGTCCCGCCACGGCAAAGGCGGCATAGATCGCAGGCCGTCTGCGCCCCGCTCCGGCCAGCCCGTCGAAGGTGGTGCTTTGGCGGTCGTGCTGGAATGCGCCGACGCCCAGGAACAGCGCGCTCTTGGTTGCCGCATGAGCGATCAGGTGGAGTAGCGCCGCGATCGGCACACCCGCTCCGATGGCGAGAAACATCAGGCCGTACTGGCTGGAGGTAGAGGCTGCCAGAAGCCGCTTGAGGTCGGTCTCCGCCAGTGCCATGGCCCCCGCGACCATCGTCGTGACGCCCCCGACGATACCCACCAGCAGCCGCGCCTCCGGCGGCATCAGCGGGGCCACACGGATCATCAGGATAGCGCCGGCCGCGACCAGCGTCGCCGAATGCAGAAGCGCCGATACCGGCGTGGGTCCGGCCATGGCGCGCTGCAGCCAGTCCTGGAGCGGCACCTGCGCGGACTTGCCCATCGCCGCCACCAGAAGCAGCACCGAGGCGAGCAGCGCCACCGCTCCGCCCTGCCCGAGCCCCGCGCCGATGCGCGCGCTTCCGCTGGTGCCGATCAGAAGGAAGATCGCGAGATACAGGCCGAGGTCGGCGCTTCGGGTATAAAGGAAGGCACGCGTCGCGGCCGAGGCGACGCCGTCGCGCCGATACCAGAAGCCGATCAGCAGGTAGCTGGCGAAACCGATCATCTCCCAAGCCGCCAGAAGCGTGATCCAGTCACCGGCGAGAACCAGAAGCTGCATCGCGGCGATGAAGGCCGACATCAGCCCGAAGAAGCGCCGGCGCTCGGGGTCGTCGCGCATGTAGCCGCCGGCATAGAGCACGACGGCCCCGGCGATCACTGCCACGAGAAGCGACAGCAGCGCGCTCAGCGCCGTCGCCTCGAGCCGCAGCGGAAAGCCGGGAAGACCGGGCAGAATCAGCGCGGCGCCCCGGCCCGCGGGTCCCGGCCCGCCGGCAAGCCCGGCCAGGAGCGCGGCCGCGCCCAGCAGGCTGCCCAGCACCCCCGTCAGCGCGACACCCGCCGCACGATCGCGCCACCACAGCACCGCGATCCCCGCCGCCAGGGGTGAAAGAATGGTCAGGGCGAGAAGGATCATCCGCGCAACCTCCGTGCCTCTTCCATCTCGACCGAGCCGCGGCTGCGGAAGCGCGTGATCGCCACGCCGAAGCCCACGGCCATCTCGACGGCCATCACCGTCATCACGATCAGGACGAACATCTGGCCCGAAAAGGTCGCCGGATGCAGGTAGCGCCAGAAGGCCACCAGATTGACCAGCGCACC
>JASBUM010000192.1 GCA_030147905.1 Acidimangrovimonas sp. | reverse complement strand
CAGCAGGCCGAGCTTTTCCTCGAAGAGGATCTCGTAATCCTCCAGCCGGTATCCGAACAGCGGGAAGGATTCGGTGAAGGAGCCACGGCCGAGAATGATCTCGGCCCGCCCCGACGACAGCGCGTTGAGCGTCGAGAAACGCTCGAACAGACGCACCGGATCGTCCGACGACAGGACGGTGACCGCTGTTCCGAGCCGAATGCGCCGGGTCCTCGCCGCGATTGCGGCCAGCACGATCTCGGGTGCGGAAATGGCGAAATCGGCACGATGGTGTTCGCCCAGTCCGATGAAATCGATGCCCAGCGAATCGGCCAGGACGGCCTGTTCGACGACGTCGCGCAGCACCGCGCCGGGGGCCTTGAGCGCGCCATCGTCGTCCCGGGCGATGTCGCCGAAGCTGTCGAGGCCAAGTTCGGGCGGGGCGGCGGTGTCGGTCATGGCGTTCTCCGCGACGTCGGGCGATCCGGGGCGTTTCGCCCGGGAGGGGCCGGGTTGCGGGGCCGATTGTTACGCAATCGGCGGGCGATCCAGAAGACGCAGGCAGGCACAGGGGCTGTGCATCCGTGGACCAGGCGGCGGCTGGTATCCGATTTCGGGTCCTGCGGCGGGGGGTGGACGCCTCCGGCGGCGGTATTTGGCCCGGAAGAAGGTGAAGGAAGCGCGTTATCCATTCTCGCGCAGGATGCGTCCGGCAAGGTAGAGCGAGCCGCAGATCAGGACCCGCGCGGCCGGATCCTCGGCGCGGATGCGCGCCAGGGCCGCGGCGGGAGAGTCGGCGGTTTCGGCGGCAAGGCCGGCATCGATCGCCGCGCGGGCGGTTTCTGCCGCGGGCAGCGTCGCGGGTTCGTCCGGAATGGAGACTGCGTGAAGCCGCTCGACGAGGGGGACGAAGGGGGCGAGGAAGCCGCGGATGTCCTTGGTATTGAGCATGCCGCAGATCAGATGGGTGGGACGTGGCGGCATTGCCGCGAGGGTTGCCGCGATGGCCCGGCCCCCGGCCGGATTGTGCCCGCCGTCGAGCCACAATTCGACATCGGGCGCGGCCTCGACCAGCGGGCCGTGGCGCAGGCGTTGCATCCGGGCTGGCCATTGCGCCTGCGCGACGGCTGCCGCGCAGGCGGCTTCGTCATGGCCGAGGTGGCGCAGTGCCGCGACCGCGGCCCCGGCATTCATGATCTGATGCGGGCCGGGCAGGTTCGGCAGGGGCAGGTCCAGAAGACCGCGTTCGTCCTGGTAGACGAGACGCCCGTTCTCCGTGCCCGCGTGCCAATGCTGGCCATGGACCAGAAGCGGCGCGCCGAGCCGCTCGGCCCGGGCCTCGATCACCGCAAGTGCGGCCTCGTCTTGCGGGCCGACGACGCAGGGCACGCCGCGCTTGATGATCCCGGCCTTTTCGCCAGCGATCTCGGCGAGCGTCTCGCCCAGATATTGCTGATGGTCGAGCGCCACCGGCGTGATGATCGTCAGGGCGGGCCGGTCGACGACATTCGTCGCGTCGAGCCGCCCGCCGAGACCAACCTCGAGCAAGGTCCAGTCCGCCGGCGTGCGGCTGAAG
>JASBUM010000169.1 GCA_030147905.1 Acidimangrovimonas sp. | reverse complement strand
GAAATTCGAGGCGAACGGCCCGAGCAGGAAGTTGACGCGATCGCCGGTGACGAGCCGCACGTATTGGCGCACCGAGAGGTTCACGTCGGACTGGTTGTCGACGATGTCAAGCTTGAGCTGGTAGTCCTTGCCGCCCACCTTTACGCCACCGGCGGCGTTGATCTTCTCGACCGCGAGTTCATAACCGTCGCGATAGTAACGGCCCGTATTCGCCTTGGAGCCGGTCAGCTGGACGGAGGCGCCCAGCACGATCGTGCCGGTCGACGCCGGAGCGAGGCTCGGCGTCAGTGCCATGGCCGCCGCGACGGCCGCCGAAAACAGAGGTTTTTTCATTGGGTCCTCCCGTTGAATGATCTGCCTCGGCCGGGACGGCGGCACGCCGATTCCGCGCAACGTCCCCCGCGGCGGCACCTCCGATGCCGCCCGCCCCCCCAGCCGGGTGCGCCACTCATCGCGGGCGGGGGACGACAAGACAATCTCCCGGCGCGGGATCGCGGCGCGGCATGGGCGGGAAAGCGGCCGCTCCGGGTGGAGATTCACCCATTTGCGGAGGTCCGGCGGGTGGATCTCCACCCATCCGCGGGGGATCGCGCCTCAATCCTCGTCCTGCGCCGCGCGCCCGGCGCCTTCGGCGAGGAAATCGCGGCGGTCGAGTCGATGCTTCTGCATCTTCTCGTAGAGCGTCTTGCGCGAGACCCCCAAAGCCTCGTAGGCGGCCCTGAGCGAGCCCCCCGAGGCCACCAGCGCCCCCGCGATGACGCTGCGCTCGAAGGCATCCACCTGATCGGAAAGCCGCATCCGTTCAATCGTCGCCGTCTCGTCCGGGCGCCCGAGCCCAAGCGTGAAGCGTTCGGCCATGTTGCGCAATTCGCGGACATTTCCCGGCCAGTCGCGCCGGGCGAGGTCGGCCATGGTCGCGGGGGTCACTTTTGGCGCGTCGATTCCGTGCCGCGCGGCCGCCTCGTGCACCAGGCGCAGGAACAGCGCGGGGATGTCCTCGCGTCGCTCGGAAAGCCGGGGCAGCACGACGGTCACGGCATTGAGCCGATAGAGCAGATCGGCGCGGAAGCGTCCCGCCGCCGCCTCGGCGTCCAGCGCGCGCTTCGACGTCGCCACGAAACGCGCATCGAGCGCGAACGGATCGTGGGAGCCCAGGCGCGTGGCGCTGCGGGTCTCGAGCACCTGGAGCAGCTTGGCCTGCATCTCGAGGCTGAGCGACTGGATCTCGTCGAGCACGATCGTGCCCCCGCGTCCATGTTCGAGCTTGCCCGCACGCGGGCGCAGCGCGCCGGGAAAGGCCCCGGCCTCATGCCCGAAGAGATCGCTCTCGATACGTTCGGGCGCGAGGGCCGAGCAATCGACGATGACGAAGGGCTTCGCCGCGCGCGGACCCAGATCATGGACGAGCTGGGCCGCCACCCCCTTGCCGGTGCCGGTCTCGCCCACGATCAGCACGTCCATGTCGGCACGCGCAACGGCTGCGAGCTGATCGCGCACCGTCTCGATTCCGCCCGCGCGACCGGGAAGCCGGGCCTCGGCCAGCGCGGCCCCTGCCCCGCCATTGCGCAGATGGCGGTTTTCCAGCACCAGCGCGCGATAGGCCAGCGCCCGCCGCGCCACCGCAACCAGCATCGCCGCACCGGCCGGTTTTTCGAGAAAGTCGTAGGCGCCCTCGCGCATTGCCCTGACCGCCAGCGGCAGGTCGGCGTGCCCGGTCACGAGAACCACGGGAAGTTCGGGGTCGGTCTCTCGCAGCCGCCCGAGCAGCGACATTCCGTCCATTCCGGGCATCCGCATGTCGCTGAAGATCACCCCGTCGAACTGGCTTCCGACACGTTCGAGCGCCGGCTCCGCACGGTCGAAGGCGCGCACCCGCAGCCCGGCCAGCTCGAACGCCTGCCCATAGGCGGAGCGGATCTCGGCCTCGTCGTCGATCAGCAGGATCTCGGGCCCGGCCGTCATGATCCGACCTCCCCCGCGGGGCGCGGTGCGGTGCCCGGCGGCGTGCCCCGGGCGGCCGCGGTCGATGCCCCGGCGCCAGATCGCGGCGCGGCGGGCTGGATTGGGGGCGCGGGTGGCGGGGCATCGAGCTCCAGCGTGAAACAGGCGCCGCCGTCCCCCGCATTCCGTGCCGAGAGCAAGCCCCCGAAATCCTTGACGATGTTGTAGGAGATCGAAAGCCCCATCCCCAGCCCCTTTCCCGGCCCCTTGGTGGTGAAGAAGGGATCGAAGAGCCGCTCGGCCGTGCTTTCCGATATGCCCGGCCCCCAGTCACGCAAACGGATGAGAACCCGCCCCTCCGTGCTGGGTGAGGCCGTGATCGCAATCCGCGCCGGTGCGCCGGCCTCGATCACATCGAGGGCGTTGGCGACGATATTGAGCAGCACCTGCTGCAAGCGCACCTCGCCCGCGATAACCCGCTCCGCACCCGGCGCGATCGCGACCGCGATTTCGGCTCCGAGTCCCTCGATCCGTCGCGCGAGGATGTCGAGCACAGCATCGATCGAGGCGCGCAGTTCCACCGGGCGCAGCCTTTCGCCGGGCTTGCGGGCGAAGCTGTGGAGATGGCCGCTGAGGCTGGCGAGCCGGGCAATCAGCCGCGACATCCGGCCGAGATTGTCGCGGACCAGATCGGGCCGGGCGCGGTCCAGACAGGTTTCGGCGTTCTCCGCATAGACCGAGAGCGCCGCGAGCGGCTGGTTGAACTCGTGCGACAGGGCTGCCGACATCTGTCCCAGCGCGGCCAACTTGCTGGCCTGGATCAGGTCGGCCTGGGTCTTGCGCAGACGATGTTCGGTGGCGCGGCGCTCGGCCACCTCGGCCTCGAGCTGGCGGTTGGCATGGGCAAGATCGCGTGTCCGCTCCCCCACCCGCCGCTCGAGCCGTCCGCGCTCGATCCGCTGTATGCGCAGCCGCTCGGCCAGACGCGAACGCTCGCGCCAGGCGATGATCGTGGCCAGCGCGATCAGCCCGACCATCAGCAGGGTCATCAGCGCAGCCATCCCGGCGCGGGCATGGGCGGGCGCGGCATCGGCCAGCACCCGCACGGTCCAGCCCGCATCAGGCATCGCGCGGGTGACGACGGCATATTGGCGCCGCGCACCCCCTGAGGTCATCGCGATCAGCTCTCCGCCGGCGGCAAGACTGCGGCTGCGGATCGGCAGTGCCCGCAACCGCCGGCGATCATACCGGCGCGAGGCCCGCAGCCCGGCCAGTTGCGCCGGCGCGAGCGGATGGAAACTGTGATAGAGCCAGTCCCGGCGGCTGCTGAGAAAGATGACGCCCGCGGGGTCGGTCACCACGATCTCGTCATGGCTGTTGCCGCGCCATGACGCCTCGATCGGGGCAAGATCGACCTTGAACACGACGACCCCGCGGACCCGGCCAAGGACCTTCACCGCGGATGAGACGTAGAAGCCGCGCCTGCCGGAAGTGGTACCGAGGGCGAAGAACTGCCCGCGGCCGGTGCGCAACGCCTCCTTGAAATAGGGGCGGAAGCTGAAATTCTTGCCAACGAAGCTGACCGGTGTCCGGTAGTTGCTTGCGGCGATCGTCTGCCCGTCCATTCCCATCAGATAGACGACCGATGCGCCGAGGATGCGGGCGATATGCCGGAAATAGCGATCGACCTGCGCGCGCAGGGCCGGATCCGCGGGGTCATTCAGCAGCGCAGCGACCGGGTCCTCCCCGGCAATGAGTTCGGGCAGGCTGCGAAAGCGGCCAAGCCGCCCGTCAAGCGCAGTGGCGGCAAGCGTCAGCGTCCCGCGCGCGCGATTCATGGTCGCCGACAGCTCGCGGTTGAACGCGAACCGCTCGACCCCGGCGAACAGCAGCGCGCCAAGACCGACCGCCACCGCCGCGATCAGAAACGCGCGGCGGCGGGTCCCCTTTCGCCCCGACGTCTGCGGGCGCGCCCATCCCGTCCTGACCGTCTCCAGCGCCTTCCGGACGACATGCCCCCGTTCAGCGCCGCCGGCCGATCGCATGTTCATGGCCCTTCCTCCCGCCCCGGGTTTACGCCGAAAGCCGGGGCAGAGGGAAGAAGCGCCTTGCGTCGTCCGCGCACGCTTCGCGGTCGGCCCGGTCAGCCCGGCCCGAGCGGGCGCATGAAGTCGAAATCGCACCCCTCATCGGCCTGCAACACCGACTGCGCATAAAGGCGGTCGTAGCCGCGGCGGTCCTCGGGCGGCACGTTCTCGGGCCGCCATTCGGCGCGGCGGCGGGCCAGTTCCGCCTCGTCGACCAGCAGATCCAGCCGCCCCTGCGACACCGACAGCCGGATCCGGTCCCCGTTGCGCACCAGCGCCAGCGGCCCGCCGACCGATGCCTCGGGCGCCACGTGCAGCACGATCGTGCCAAAGGCGGTGCCGGACATGCGCGCATCGGAAATGCGGATCATATCCTTCACGCCTTGCCGGGCGAGCTTCTTCGGGATCGGCAGGTAACCGGCCTCGGGCATGCCCGAGGCGCTTTTGGGGCCGGCGTTTTGGAGCACCATGATATCATCGGCGGTGATGTCGAGCGCCGGGTCGTCGATCCGCGCGGCAAGATCGGCGAGCGAGGGAAAGACCACCGCGCGCCCCTCGCGTTCGAACAGGTTCCTGTCGGCTGCCGAACGTTTCAGGATCGCCCCGCGCGGCGCGAGATTGCCAAAGAGCGCGACCAGCCCGCCCTGCGGCTCCAGCGGCGTTTGGGCCGATGCGATGACGCGGCGGTCGACGTAGCCCGGATCGCTTTCCAGCCGGTCGCCGAGGGTCTCGCCGGTGACGGACAGCGTGTCGAGATCGAGAAGCGGGCGCAATTCGCGCAGCACCGCACCGACGCCCCCGGCAAAGAAGAAATCCTCCATGTAATGACTGCCGACGGGTTTGAGATTGACCAGAACCGGGGTTTCGGCACTGAGCTGATTGAGCCGCTCGAGCGAGACCTTGATGCCCAGCCGCCCGGCCACCGCCGTGAGGTGGATGATCGCATTGGTCGACCCGCCCAGGGCCAGCAGCACGCGCAGCGCGTTTTCCACCGATCCTTGCGTGATCACCTGGCTCGGCCGGATCGGGCGGGCGACCATCGCCGCCGCCGCCCGCCCCGAGGCTTCGGCGGCACGCAGCCGGTCGGCGTGGACGGCGGGGATGGCCGCCGTTCCCGGCAGGCTCATGCCCAGCGTCTCGGCGATGCAGGCCATGGTCGAGGCGGTGCCCATCACCGCGCAAGTCCCGGCGGTGGTGGCCAGCCGCCCCTCGATCACTCCGATCTCCTCGCCCGAGACCTCGCCGGCGCGGTATTT
>JASBUM010000159.1 GCA_030147905.1 Acidimangrovimonas sp. | reverse complement strand
GCCACGGGTCTGGAAATGGGAAACGGAAAGCGGCGGCACCTTCGCGTCGATCAACCGCCCGATCGCTGGACCGACCCTCGAGCGGGAACTGCCGGTCGGCAAGCATCCCTTGCAGCTTTATTCACTGGCCACGCCCAACGGGGTTAAGGTGACCGTGATGCTCGAGGAACTGCTGGCCATGGGCCACGAGGGCGCCGAATACGACGCTTGGCTGATCCGCATCAACGACGGCGACCAGTTCGGTTCGGGCTTTGTCGCCGTCAATCCCAATTCGAAGATCCCGGCGCTGATGGATCATTCGGTGAACCCGCCGCAGCGGGTGTTCGAATCCGGCGCGATCCTGCTTTATCTGGCCGAGAAGTTCGGCGCGCTCTTGCCCCGCGATCACGCCCCGCGCACCGAATGCCTGTCCTGGCTTTTCTGGCAGATGGGCAGCGCGCCCTATCTGGGTGGCGGTTTCGGTCATTTCTACGCCTATGCGCCCAGCAAGATGCAATATCCGATCGACCGTTTCACGATGGAGACCAAGCGCCAGCTCGACGTTCTCGACCGGCACCTGGCCGAACACCGTTTCATGGCGGGGGACGCGTATTCCATCGCCGATATCGCGATCTGGGCGTGGTATGGACAACTGGTGCTCGGCCGGCTTTACGACGCGGCCGAATTCCTCGACGTGAAGAGCTATGAACATGTGCTGCGCTGGGCCGGGGAGATCGACGCGCGACCGGCGGTACGGCGCGGACGGATGGTGAACCGCAGCTTCGGTGATCCCTCGATGCAGCTCCACGAACGTCACGACGCGGGCGATTTCGATACCCGCACCCAGGACAAGATCGCCACCACCGAGTAATCGCGACGCGGCATGACCAAGGCACGACGGCGCGGCGGGCGAACATCATCGCAGCCCGTCGCGCCGTCGCGCGCCTCCCGGTCGGCGCCGGCCGTCCCCGCACATGGCGGCCGATCCCGATTGCACCCTTCCCGCGCGATTGGTAAGCGAAGATTACCAATGGCCCGGGGAGGGGCACATGACCGTCATTACCTGCATCGAGGATCTCAAACGCATCTACCGGCGCCGGGTGCCGAAGATGTTCTACGATTACGCCGAAAGCGGCAGCTATACCGAGCAGACCTTTCGCGACAACAGCACCGATTTCGCCCGGCTGAGGCTGCGCCAGAAGGTTGCGGTGGACATGTCCGGCCGCTCGACCGCCTCGACGATGATCGGACGCGAGGTCGCCATGCCGGTCGGGCTGGCGCCGGTCGGATTGACCGGCATGCAATCGGCCGATGGCGAGATCAAGGCGGCACGCGCGGCCGAGAAATTCGGCGTGCCCTTCACGCTTTCGACGATGTCGATCTGCTCGCTCGAGGATATCGCCGCGCATACGACCAAGCCCTTCTGGTTCCAGCTTTACGTCATGCGCGACTGGGAATTCGTCGAGGCGGTGATCAACCGCGCCAAGGCTGCGGGCTGCGACGCGCTGGTGCTCACGCTCGATCTCCAGATCCTGGGCCAGCGCCACAAGGATCTGAAGAACGGACTGTCGGCGCCGCCGAAATTCACCCTGCCGGTGCTGATGGACCTGGCGCTGAAATGGCGCTGGGGGCTTGAGATGCTGGGCACCAAGCGGCGCTTTTTCGGCAATATCGTGGGCCATGCCAAGGGCGTGGGCGATGCCGCCTCGCTGATGAGCTGGACCAATGAGCAGTTCGACCCTCAACTCGATTGGTCGAAGATCGCGCGGATCCGCGACATGTGGGGCGGCAAGCTGATCCTCAAGGGCATTCTCGACCCCGAGGACGCCGCCCGCGCCGCCGATTTCGGCGCCGACGCCATCGTGGTATCGAACCATGGCGGACGTCAGCTTGACGGCGCATTGTCGTCGATCCGCATGCTGCCCGCGATCTTGCGCGCGGTCGGCGACAGGACCGAGGTCCATCTCGACAGCGGCATTCGCTCTGGCCAGGACGTGCTCAAGGCGCTGGCGATGGGGGCGCATGCCACCTATATCGGGCGCGCCTTCATCTATGGGCTGGGCGCGATGGGCGAGCAGGGCGTGACCCGCGCGCTCGAGGTGATCCGAAAGGAGCTCGACATCACCATGGCGCTGTGCGGCGAGCGTTCGGTCCGCGATCTGGGTCGGCACAACCTGCTCATCCCCGCCGATTTCGAGGGCGATTGGGCCGCGACCGAATGAGGCCGGCCGGACCGCGCGGCGGCGGGCGGATTTCCGCTTTCATTCGTGGCGAATCTGTCCTATAGGCTGCGCCTCGCGGTCGTGCACCCTTGGAGGACGGCCGGACCAGTAAAGGAGTTTCCTCATGGCATCCGAGATCCCGGATCTTCACGCCGAGGTACGGACGGGGACAGGCAAGGGGGCCGCCCGTCAAGCCCGTCGCAAGGGCTACGTACCCGGTATCGTATACGGCGACGGCAAGGAGCCGCTGCCGCTCAATTTCGAATTCAACCCGCTTCTGCAACGGCTCCGTGCCGGGCGCTTCATGTCCACCCTGTTCAACCTCAAGGTCGAGGGCCAGGACGACGTGCGGGTGATCTGCCGCGGCGTTCAGCGCGACGTGGTCAAGGACCTGCCCACCCACATCGACCTGATGCGGCTGCACCGCAACAGCCGGGTGAACCTCTTCATCCACGTCACCTTCATCAACCACGAAGAGGCGCCGGGCCTCAAGCGCGGCGGCACGCTCACCGTGGTGCGCCCCGAAGTGGAACTCGAAGTGACCGCGTCGGATATCCCCGACCACATCACCGTGGACCTCGCGGGCAAACAGATCGGCGACGTCGTCCACATCAACGACGTGACGCTGCCCTCGGGCGCGCGCCCGACCATCGAGCGGAATTTCGTCATCGCCAATATCGCGGCGCCCTCGGGCCTGCGGTCGAGCGAGAACGAAGACGAGGCCACCGAAGAAGCGGCCGAAACCGAAGAATGATCGTCCGACCCGCCTGCGGCGGGCCGTTCGAAACTGTTACGGGGCGGGCCTTCGGGTCCGCCTTTTCTTTCGGGCCGAAATACCGCGGGGGTGCGGGGGCGGCGCCCCCGCCCCGAACCGGGTCCGCCGCGACGCCACCGGCCACGAAATCCACGCACATGCGGCGCGCCCCAGCCCGCCCCGGCGCCCCCCGCCTTTCGGTCCCGACTGCCTCACGGCCGACCGCCGCGCCCGCCCGCGCATGCGAGCACCCTTGCGCCGCGCGCGCCCCCGGCGCAGAATCGGGGCGGGAAAGATGTGCCGGCCCGTGCCGGCCGCATGGCGCGCAACACACATCGAGGGGCGCCGCATGTCCGACAGAGCAACGCACTGGCAAGGGATCTACAGCGAGAAGGATGACAGCGAGGTCAGCTGGAGCGAGAACGACCCGGCCCCGTCGCTCGACCTGATCGCCATGGCCGGCAGGATCGAAAGTGCCGTCGATATCGGCGCGGGCGCCTCGCATCTGGCCGAAGCCCTGATCACACGGGGCCTGCCCCATGTGACGGCGCTCGATCTCTCTTCCGCCGGGCTGGACCGGGCCCGGACCCGGATGGCGCGGCCCGAGCGGGTCGAATGGATCGTCGCCGATGTGCTGGAATGGAAGCCGCCGCAGCAATACGAGCTGTGGCACGATCGCGCGGCCTTCCATTTCCTTACAGATCCATCCGAACGCGCGGCCTATCGCGCCACGATGGCCCGTGCACTGATCCCCCGCGGTCATGCGGTGATCGGCACCTTCGCCGCCCCCGACGGCCCTGAACGCTGCAGTGGCCTGCCCGTGTGCCGCTACGACGCGGCCGCACTTATGGCCGAACTCGGGCCGGATTTCCGTCTGTGCCAGAGCTTGCGCCACCGCCACCGGACCCCCTGGGGCACCGCCCAGCAGTTCCACTACGCGCTGGTGCAACGGATTTCGGCCTGAGGCGCGCCCGGGCCCCGATACCAGCCCCGCGAGACCACACCGCAGCCCGCATAGGCGCCTGCCGCATGATCGGCGGTCACAAGCGAAATCTCGCGGAGCCGCTGTCGCATCCGCCCCCGGCATGGCCCGGCGCCCGCACCCCCACCCCGCGCGCCGCGGGCTCGGACAGGCCCGGTCATGGCGCGACCCGCCCGAACCGCCCCCAAAGCCCGGCCGTACGGGCCGGCCGCACCCGAACGCGCGGCCATCGTTCCCCCCCGGCGCACTGGCCTTCCATGCGGGCGCCCATTACATTGACCCACCACCGCCACCCACTTTCGCGGAAAGGATCATCCATGCGGCTCTTCGTCGGCCTCGGCAATCCCGGCGCACAATATGCCCGCAACCGGCACAACATCGGTTTCATGGCGCTCGACCGGATCGCCGCGGATCACGGATTCGCCCCGTGGCGAAGCCGTTTCCAGGGCCTGGTCGCCGAAGGCAGGCTCGGGGCGGAAAAGGTCATCCTCCTCAAACCCGCGACCTTCATGAACCTGTCGGGACAGGCGGTGGGCGCCGCGATGCGCTACCTGAAGCTCGGCCCCGAGGACCTGATCGTCTTTCATGACGAGCTTGACCTCGCGCCCGGGAAATGCCGGTTCAAGGCCGGCGGCGGCCATGCCGGGCACAACGGCCTGCGCTCCATCCATGCCCATGTCGGCCCGGACTACCGGCGCGTGCGCCTCGGCATCGGCCATCC
>JASBUM010000155.1 GCA_030147905.1 Acidimangrovimonas sp. | reverse complement strand
CGGGCCGAACCCGCGATGGGCGCGCTGGTGACGGCCTTCGCGCTGACGGCACTTCTGGCCCTGGGGGTGGGGACATTGCACTGCTTCCTGCGCAGCGCCTTTCCGCTGTGGGACCAGCTGTGGAACATCGCAAACCGGCCGCTGTTCCTGGTCTCGGGGATCTTCTTTTTGATCGATTCGCTGTCACCCCAGTGGCGCGAGATCCTGTGGTGGAACCCGCTCATCCACATTGCCGGACTGATGCGGCGCGGTCTCTACCCGCAGTATCGCGCCGATTACGTTTCGGAGAGCTATGTGCTTGCGCTTTCTCTGGGGCTGCTGGCCCTGGGCCTCGTGCTTCTGCGCCGCAATCACCGTGCCATGATCGAGGGCTGAACCGGCGGCGATTAACCCGATGTTCAGCGGATCGCGTCTATTC
Source organism: Acidimangrovimonas sp. (assembly GCA_030147905.1). The sequence continues at coordinate 11,729 of JASBUM010000155.1, read as the reverse complement.
CCGGTTCAGGCCCCGACCGGAGGGCGCCATGCAGGAGATCCGGCGAAGCGCGGGAATGGCGCGAACGGGGCAGAACGGGGGCAGAATGTCTACCACGCTACGACAGAAGGCCGTCTGGCTGCGGCAGTTCCTTTCGGTCCGGCCCGACATGCTGCGCTATATCCGGCTTATCCGGCGCTCGGACCATTTCGACCGGGGCCACTACCGGCAGGCCGGGCCGCCGCTGCATCCGCTCTTCCAGAGATTTCCCGAGAGACATTATGCGATCTTCGGCGAACGCGAGGGGCGCGCGCCCCATCCCGATTTCGACGCCGCCGCCTATCTGCGTGCCAATCCCGACCTCGCCGACTGGCCGGGCGCAGCCTATGACCATTTCCTGCGTTACGGGCGGGCCGAGGGCCGGCCTCTCAATGCGCCGCCGTCCGCGCCCCCCGTGCGGTTGAGCGAGCCGCCGCGCCTGCCGCAGCCCGGCGAACGCCCGGCATCCGAACCTTATGCGATCGTCGTGCATCTCTATTATCCCGAGCTCTGGAACGAAATCGCGACGGCACTGGACGGTCTGGATATCGCCTTCGACCTCTTCGTCACACTGGCCGATCGCGGGCCGGCCGCGGATGGCCGGGGCTGCGCCCAGGCCGGTCTGGCGGCCCGTATCCAGCGGCGCTTTCCGCGCGCGCTGGTGGTGACGATGCCCAACCGCGGGCGTGACATCCTGCCCTTCGTGCATCTGGTCAATTCCGGCCTGCTCGATCCTTATCGCGCGGTCGCCAAGGTCCATGGCAAGCGCTCGCCCCATCGCGACGATGGCGATGCCTGGCGCCGACATCTGATCGGCGACATCTTGCAAGGCGCACAAACCGGCCGACTGCTGAACCGGTTCATTGCCGACGACCGCGCGGGCATCTGGGTCGCCGACGGTCAGCACTACCGCGCGGCTCAATGGTGGGGCAGCAATCACGAGCGTACCGCATGGCTGTTGCGGCGCGCGCAGCTGCGCCCCGGCGACGCACCACAAGGGTTTCCGGCCGGCTCGATCTATTGGCTCAAGCCCGAGGTGCTGCGGATGATACGCGGCCTTCGGCTCGACCAGACCCTGTTCGAGCCCGAGGCCGGCCAGCTTGACGGCACCCTTGCCCATGCGTTCGAACGTGCGGTCGGCGCCTTGGCCGCGGCCGCTGACCTTGGGCTGCGCGAGACCGCCGATCTGCGCGCCGGGCCCGGCAGGCGACCCCGAACGGCCGCGGCCGCACCGCTTTCCCCCGCCAAACGACGCGCCCACCCGCCGCGCTATGTTTCCGCCTTCTACCTGCCGCAGTTCCATCGCGTTGCCGAGAATGACCGCTGGTGGGGACAAGGCTATACCGAATGGCAGGCCGCGAGCCGCGCGCGCCCGCAGTTCGACGGCCATGATCAGCCGGTGTTGCCGGGTGCACTCGGGTTCTACGACCTGCGTCAGACCGACATCATGGCCGAACAGGCCGGACTCGCGCATCGCGCCGGCGTCGACGCGTTTTGCGTCTATCACTACTGGTTCGACGGACGGCGCCTGCTGTCGGCGCCGCTCGACGGGCTCATGGCGCGGCGCGACATCGCCTTCCCGTTCTACCTGTGCTGGGCCAACGAAAGCTGGTGGCGCAACTGGGACGGGCTTTCGGGCGAGGTGCTGGTGGCCCAGCGCTACCGTCCCGGCTTCGAGGAGGCGCTGGCGCTGTCCACCCTGCCCTACATGAGCGATCCGCGCTACCAGCGTCCCGATGGCATCCGCCCGCGCTTCGTCATCTACCGTCCGGGCGAGCTGCCAGAGCCGCGGCGCAACATCGAACGCATGCGTGCCGCCTGGCGTCAGCTGGGCATCGGCGAGGTCGAACTGGGCGCAGTCCGGTTTCACGGCGCGGAAGGGGATTCGCTTGCGGCGGATCTCGTCGACTTCTGGATCGAGATGCCGCCCCACGGGCTGGTCGAGCCCGAGGATTACCTGTTCGGCGGCCCGGCCGGAAACCGGCTCGACCTGCCGGTCCATCCCGACTTTCGGGGCCTCGTCTACGATTATGCCCGCCTCGCCGAGCGCGCGACCGGCCCGGCCTACCGCGCTACGCTCGCCATCGACACGATCGCCGGGATCATGCCCTCATGGGACAATACCGCACGGCGCGGACCGCGAGCCCATATCGCCTATGGCGCCCATCCCGGCAGCTTCGGCCGCTGGCTCGACGCCTTGGCGCACCACCGGCTGAAGCGTTCCTATCGGGGCGAGCTGTTCGTGAATGCGTGGAATGAATGGGGAGAGAAGGCCACGCTGGAGCCGTGTCGCCACTACGGCATGGCCTGGATCGACACGTTGGGACAATGGCGCCGGAACCTCGAGCGGATCGAAGCGAGTGAGGCGACGAAGCATGCGGCGCCGCCGTATACGGCAACGACGGAGGGGGCGGATGGCTCGGCTTGTCCTTCATATCGGCACGCATAAGACGGCCACGACCACGATCCAGAACTGGCTTGCGCGCCATCGTCGCGCGCTTGGACGGACCGGATTCGTCTATCCTGATCTGGGGCCAATCACTGGCCACCACGGCCTCGCGATGCAATGGCTCGACCTTCCGGCGATCTTCGCCCTGCCCGGCGGCCCCGAAGCCGCGTGGGAGCGGATCGCACGACACCACGCGGCAAGCGACGCCACGGTCATCCTCAGCAGCGAGGAGTTTTCGCGCGGCCGGCCGGGACCGGGTGTCGACTTCGGCGCCATCCGCGCCCGCTTCTCCGATTACGAATCGGTCGAGGTGGTCTGCGCCCTGCGCGATCAGCTTTCCTACCTGCAATCCATCTATCTCGAGATCTCGAAGAAGCAGACGCCGCCACCGTGGTCCGCTTTTCTTCAGGATGCGCTCGCCTCCGGTTTCGCGAGCGGCCTCTTTCTCGATTTCAACGATCTGAACGCCCGCCTGCGGAAGTATTTCGCCTGCGACGAGATCCGCTATGTCGATTTCGGCGCGGCGGCGGGATCCACCGACGGCATGCTGGGCCGTTTTCGCGAGCTGCTGGGCATCCCCGCGATGCCGGATGATGGCCGTCGCGACGGTGAGGTCCGCGCAAACGTGTCACCGCCGGCGCTGGCCGCCTGGGCCGCCCACCAAGTTGCGGCGCCCGGTCTCCCCACGGAGGACCTGATCGCCCATGCGGCGGCAGCCCTTGAACGCGAGATCGTCGAAGCCGCGCAGCGGGCCGGCGAAAACGGGCGCCCGCCACCCAGCACCCTGTTCAGCCGCGAGGAAGAGGCCCGCGTCCTGGCCCGCTTTGTTCCCGCCAATGCGCGGTTTCTCGAAGGCTGTGCAGCGGCCGGCCAATCGCTGGGGCTGACACCGCTTGTCACCCCCCAGAAGAAGTTCCACCGCGAGGATCTTGGCCCCGGCTTCTGGTTGCGGATCGCGCGGCGGCTTCACCACCGCCCCTGCGCCGCCTGACCGCCGACACCAGGGGCTGTCGGCGCCACCGGGCGGCAATGCCGGCCCTGCGTGGCGCGCTAGCGGTCGAACAGCCCCGGATTTCGCACCAGCGAATCGGTACTGTGGACAAGCGCGGCGCTGATTCCCGGCTCGGACAATGCGTGGCCGGCAACCGGTATCAGGCGCAGATCGGCCCGGTCCCATCCCTGGGCAAGTCGCCAGGCCGAAACCGGTGGACAGATCATGTCGTACCGGCCCTGAACGACCACTGCGGGGATGTGGCTGATCGCCCCGCGATTGGCAAGGATCCAGCCGTCGGTGTCCAGAAAACCTGCATGGGTGAAGTAGTGATTTTCCAGCCGCGCGAAAGCGCGGGCATATTCGCCGGGGCTGTCGCCGGGGCCTGCATGCTCGATCGTCGCGAGGGCATTTTCCCACGACGCCCAGAGCCGCGCGAACCGGGTCTCCTCCTCGATGTCGCCCGAAAACAGCCGCCGGTGGTAGGCCGCGATCAGATCGCCGCGCTCGGCTTCGGGTATGGCACCCGAGAACCGCGCCCAGAGGTCGGGCCAGAAGGCACCGGCGCCGCCCCGGTAGAACCAGTCCAGCTCTGCCTGGGTCATCAGGAAGACGCCCCGCAGGATCAGCGACGCCACCCGGTCGGGATGGGCAATGGCATAGATCAGCGAAAGCGTGGCGCCCCAGCTGCCACCGAAGACAACCCATCGTTCCAGCCCCAGCAGGCTGCGGATCCGCTCCATGTCGGCGACCAGATCCCAGGTGGTGTTCGCCTCGACCGCGGCATGCGGCCGCGACCGCCCGCAGCCGCGCTGATCGAAAAGGATGATGCGGTAACGCTCGGGATCGAAATAGCGCCGCATCGCCGGGCTGCAGCCGCCGCCCGGCCCCCCGTGGACCACCACCACCGGCAAACCCTTGGGGTTGCCGCATTGTTCGACATAGATCCGGTGCCCCCCGTCAACCCCCAGCATCCGCTGATCGAAGGGTTCTGCGGGCGGATACAGGAACTCGACCGCGCGTTTTTGGCCTGTGGTTTTGTCCATGTCTGACCTATATATCGCAATTGCGCATCCCGCCATGGGAAGCTGTGCAAGAATTCCGGAGGGTGCCCGATGGCTTCCGAATCCACCGTCGACGAAGCCGAGGTCGCCAAGTTCGAGGCCATGGCGGCCGAATGGTGGGATCCCGCGGGCAAGTTCAAGCCGCTGCACGAGATGAACCCCTGCCGGCTTGACTACATCACCACCCAGATCGCGGCCGAATTCGACCGTCCTCGCGACCGGACGGCGGCACCAATCCCGAATGCGGACACCGCGCATGGCGATGCGGCGCCCGGCCCCTTTGCCGGCCTGCGTCTGCTCGATATCGGCTGCGGCGGCGGACTTCTTTCCGAACCGATGGCCCGCCTGGGTGCCGCGGTCGTGGGCGCGGATGCCGCGGCCGGAAACATTCCCGTCGCCCGGATTCACGCGGAACATTCCGGCCTCGACATCGACTATCGCCACGTCACGGCCGAAGCTCTGGCCGCGCAGCGGGAACGATTTGACGTCGTGCTGAACATGGAGGTGGTGGAGCATGTCGCCGATCCGCGCGCCTATCTCGCCGCCTGCCGCGATCTGCTGCGCCCCGGCGGCCTGATGATCGTGTCGACACTGAACCGCACGGCGAAAAGCTTCGCCATGGCCATCCTCGGCGCCGAATGGGTGATGCGCTGGCTGCCGCGCGGCACCCATGACTGGCAGAAGTTCATCACCCCTGCCGAACTCGCGGCGATGATCGCCGATGCGGGGCTGGAAGTTGTCGATCGTCGCGGCATGGTGTTCAACCCGCTCGCCTGGCGCTGGGGGCTTTCGGACCGCGATCTGTCGGTGAACTATGTCATCGCCTGCCGCCGGCCCGCCGGAGACGGCGCCGACTGAAGCCCGGCCGATCGCCTCGGGCCGCGGCCCGCCCGGGCCATCCCGGGCGCGCGGCGGTGTGCTCAGGGCACGGGATCGGCGCGCTCGAAGCGCAGGCGCAGCTCGCGCAACACCGGCAGGACCGCGCGCAGCCTGTCGGGGCCCAGTTCCGCCGCAACCTCGGTCATGACCGGCACGATGGACTGCAACGCCGCGTCGCGGGCCGCGCGCCCCGACGGACTTATCGAGACGAACTTGCGTCGCGCATCGTCCCAGTCCGGGCGGATATGCACATGACCCGCCCATTCAAGTTTGTTGAGCGTGTTCGTCATCGCGCCGCGCGTGACATGAAAGGTCTTAGCGAGCTGTGCGGGTGTCCGTTCGTCATTGATCCGCGCAAGATGGTTGAGCACCCCGAAATGCGAAAGCTCCATCCCCCTCGGCAACGTCCGCGAGATGTGGTTGCGCGCAAGCTGGTCGGCCATGAACAGCTCGGAAAACAGAAGGTTGGCAAGGTCCTCGGGCCGCTCCGCCATCACGGCCCCTCGAAGCTGCGATCGTGGGACAGCGAGGGCACGCGCCGCCGGGCGCGCACCACTTCGGCCCGGTCAAGGGTGACGAAGCTGACCCCCGTTTCCGTGCCGCCGTCCGCCAGCACCTCGCCCCATGGCGAGACCGCAAGGCTGTGGCCGTGACTGCGCCGCGTCCGGCCGTCGCGTGCCGCATGCACGCCCGTCTGCGCCGGCGCGAGGACGTAGCAACCGGTTTCGATCGCGCGCGCGCGCAGCAGGCTTTCCCAATGCGCGGCACCGGTTATGTGATTGAAGGCCGCCGGCACGGTCAGCACCTCGACCCCGGCCTGCGCGAGCCGGCGGTAGAGATGGGCAAAACGCAGGTCGTAGCAGATCGTCATGCCTATGCGGGCAAAGGGCGTCTCGGCCAGAACGGCGCGATCGCCCGGACGGTAGCCTTCGGATTCGCGATAGCGTTCGGTTTCCGAGACATCGACGTCGAACATGTGGATCTTGTCGTAGCGTGCAGCCACCGCGCCATCGGGCGCGATCAGGAAGGAGCGGTTGGCAAACCGGCCGTCCTCATCTTCGGTCAGCAGCCCGAGCGAGCCGATCAGCAGCCAGATGCCGGCCCCGGCCGCGTCCTCGCGCAGCGCGGCCAGGGTCGGATCGTCAGCCTCGTGGCGAAGGACCTGGCGCTGATGGTGGCGTGACGACGAAAGGCAATTGGTGACCTCCGGCGTCAGGACGAAACCTGCTCCGCCCGCGGCCGCCTCCCGTACCAGCGCGCGCGTCGCGACGAGATTGGCCGCGGGGTCGTCCGAAACGTTGAGTTGGACCAGCCCCGCCCGCATCCGTCACGCCGCCAGCAAGGGGTCGAGCTTGCCAGCCCGGTCGAGCGCGTAAAGATCGTCGCAGCCGCCGACATGGCGCCCGTCGATGAAGATCTGCGGCACGGTGTAGCCGCCGTTGGCCCGATCCATCATCTCGCGCCGCAATGCCGGATCGCGCGAGACGTCATATTCGGTGAATGCGGCGCCCTTCTGGCCAAGCAGCCGCTTGGCGGCGTGGCAGAAGCCGCAGGTCGGCGATGTGTAGATTTCGATGGTCTTCATGGCGGCTTCCTCGGATCAGTGGGACTATAGTCATTTAGGGATCCGGCGCAACGCGCGCCAGTACCGCCACGGATACGGGACCCGACCCGGCCGCATGGCAGGCGCGCGCCGCCGCGCCAAGCGTCGCGCCCGATGTCATGACATCGTCGACCAGAAGGACCGGCCGGTCGCGAACCAGCGCGGCGCGCGCCGGGCGCAGCGTGATCGCCCCGTCCAGATTGGCCATCCGCGCCGCACGGTCGCGTCCCTCCTGGCTGGGCGTCGGCCGCCGGGACAGGAGATCGGGGCAGTGCCGTAATCCCGCATCCGCCGCAAGCGCGCGCGACAGAAGGGCCGCCTGATTGTAGCGACGGCGAAGCATTCGCAGCCAGTGCAGCGGAATCGGCGCAACCAGCATGTCCGGCTGCAACAGCGGTGCGGCCGCCCGCAGCAGCCAGCCCGCCGCCGGCCGTGCCAGATCCTGCCGGTCGCCATGCTTGAAGGCCAGCACCATGTCACGGCCCCGGCCCGAATAGAGTGTGGCGGCGCGCCCGCGCGCCCATGGCCGCGGATGGCGCAGGCAATCGTCGCAAAGGATACGCTCGTCCGTGGCCTCCGTCCCGGGCAGCGGCGCGCCGCACATGTCGCACACCAGCCCGGCGATGAACGGCGTATCGCGCCAGCACGTGGCACAGAGACCGAAATCACTCGCCACCGGCGCGTCGCAGCCCATGCAGCGGGGCGGATAGATCAGGTGAAGCAGCTTTTGCATTCCGTCCCCGTCTTGCCTAGATAGCCATCATGACCACAGCCCAGCCCAACCCGTCCGCTACCCCCGGCGCCGCATCGCCGGCCGCTCGCCCTCCCGCGCTGACCGACCGTGTCGCACTGGCGCACCATCGCCGGCGCGCAGCCGCCGCGCCCGCGCTTTTCCTGCACGAAAGCGTGGCCGACGAGCTGGAGCTAAGGCTCGGCGAGGTTAACAGACGCTTTACGGCCCCCGCGATCGTGACCGGCGCACCAGATTTCTGGGCCCGGCGCTGGCCCGCGGCGCGTGTCGTCGGCGACGAGGATACCCTGGCGCTGGAGCCCGGCGCGCATGATCTGGTCATCCATGCGCTTGCCCTGCATTGGGCGGACGATCCGGTCGGCCAGCTCGTGCAGTGCCGCCATGCGCTGCGCCCCGACGGGCTGTTCCTCGCCGCCATGTTCGGCGGGCGCAGCCTTTCGGAATTGCGCGCTGCCATGGCCGCAGCCGAGCTGGAGATTCTCGGCGGGATGTCGCCGCGTGTCCTGCCCATGGCCGAGATCCGCGATCTCGGCGCCTTGCTGCAACGGGCGGGTTTCGCCCTGCCGGTGGCCGATTCCGACCTCCACGACGTGCGCTATCGCGACAGCCTCCACCTGATGCACGACCTGCGCGCCATGGGCGAGACCAATGCCCTTTCCGAGCGCCATCGGCGCCCGCCGCCGCGGCGCCTGTTCTCCGCGCTCGAGGCGAAGTATCGCGCCAGCTTCACCCATCCGCAGGGAGGGATCGCGGCGACGTTCGAGGTCATCTACCTGACCGGCTGGGCCCCGGACCCCGGCCAGCCCCAGCCGTTGCGGCCCGGCAGCGCGCAGCAGCGGCTGGCCGACGCACTGGGCACCGCCGAACGTCCCCTTCTCCCGCCGTCGGCCCCCGGCCGCGGCAAGCCATCCGCTTGACGGCAGGGCGCGCGGCCTCGCTTACTGCACCAAGATCCTGCCCGCGCGCGAAAGGAACCCCGATGCCCGATGAGTCCGCCCCCCACCGTTCCGACCGCCCCGGCACGGGCCGTCCGGCCCATGCGCCCGCAGACCATCCGCCCGTCGTCCGGCCCCGGATCGGCATTCTGCTGGCCAATCTGGGCACGCCGGACAATTACGATTACTGGTCGATGCGGCGCTACCTCGCGGAATTTCTGTCGGACAAGCGGGTGATCGATTACCCGGCCTGGAAATGGCAGCCTATCCTGCAGCTTTTCATCCTGACACGGCGCCCCTTCAGCTCGGGTCGGAACTACCGCACGATCTGGAACCACGACCGGGACGAAAGCCCGCTGATGACGATCACCCGGGCACAGACCGAGGCGCTGGCCGAAACCCTGCAGGCACGCCACGGCGACGCGGTCCTGGTGGATTTCTGCATGCGCTACGGCAATCCCTCGACCCGCGCACGCCTGCGGGCCATGGTTGCCGCCGGCTGCGACAAGATCCTGTTCTTCCCGCTCTATCCGCAATATGCAGGCGCCACCACCGCAACCGCGAATGACGCGTTCTTTCGCGCGCTCATGGCCGAGCGGCGCCAACCCGCGGCCCGCACGGTGCCGGAATATTTCGACCATCCCGATTACATCGAGGCCCTGGCGCGCTCGGTCGAGCGCGTCTGGGATGCGGCCGCCGACAAGCCCGAGCTGCTTGTCGCCTCCTATCACGGCATGCCGCGGCGCTATCTCGAATCCGGCGATCCCTATCATTGCCAGTGCCAGAAGACGACACGGCTTCTGCGCGAGCGGCTGGGCTGGCCCGAGGATCGGATCCACACCTCGTTCCAGTCGGTCTTTGGCCCCGAGGAATGGCTGCGCCCCTACACGGTGGACCATGTCGCCGAACTGGCGCGCGCGGGACGTCGGAGGATCGCGGTCATCGCGCCGGCCTTTTCCGCGGATTGCATCGAGACGCTCGAAGAGATCCGGGGCGAGATCCGCCATGCGTTCGAGGCCGCCGGCGGCGAGGACTTTACCTATATTCCCTGCCTCAATGACGATCCCGATCACATTCGCGCGCTGGCTGCGGTGATCGAATCGAACCTGCGGGGCTGGCTGGACGGCGCGTGACTGGCCTTCCGCCCGGGCGGGCCAAGGATGGGGCCGGGGCTGCCGCCTATGCGCCGCCACTCCCGGCCCGCCTGCCCGATGCGGCAATGCCTGCCCCCAGAACGATCAGTCCGGCAGCGGCCAGGATGGGCCAGCCTGCGGCGGCGTAGCCCGTCGCGATCAGAAGCAACGTCGAGGCGAGCGGCGTCAGATAGGACAGCGCGCCGATCAGGGGCAGATGGCCGTGCTTCGTCGCGTGATCCCAGGCCAGAAAGGCCCCGCCGACCGGGCCGAGACCGAGCAGAAGGATCGTGCCCCATTCCGCCGCCGACGGGGCGACCGTCGGCTCCAGCAGAAAGTGGAACGCTCCGCCGGCAACGGCGACCAGCCCGCAGACGCCACCGATCATTCCGCTTGGAACACCGCTAAAGCGACGATTGGTAACGGAATATCCCGACCACACGACGGCCGCCGCGGCTGCCGCGGCGTAGCCGGCCGTCGCATGGGGGAAAGGCGCGCCACCGCCCTCGGCCGCCGGCCCCAGCACGACGAAAGCCGTGCCGAGAAATCCCAGCCCCGCGCCCCACAGATGTCGCGGACGGAATGCCGCGCGCAGGGACAGGGTCGACATCAGCACGATCAGCAATGGCCAGAGATAGGCGACGAGGCTTGCGCCCGCGGCCGGGGCAAGCGCAAGCGCGGTGAAATAGAGCGCGTGGTAGATGAAGATGCCGCAGAACGCGAGAGCCCACGCGCCCGGCGGTTGCCGCCAATCGCGCAGTCCTCGCAGCCCGTGTCGCAACTGGAAGCCGGTATTGACGACGAATGCCACGGTAAAGCTCGCGCCGAGCAGTTCCAGCGGCGGCAAGGGCGCCGCCAGGCGTGTCAGCAGCGCAAGCGACGACCAGCAGGCAATGGCGACAAGTCCCGCGGCAGTCGCCCTGCCGGGGGCGGGACGGCCGGCGCGGCCTTCGGGCGCTGTTTCTGCGGCGCAAACATCCATGGCGGGCACCGTGATCTGCGATTTCCCGTCAGGCTATGCCGTGCCCGGGTCCCGCGTCTTTGGCCAGGGCTGCCAATCGTTGCGCAGATCCTGCCGTCGGCTCCGGCTGGCCGGTCAGTGGTCGCGGCGGTAGGCGGCCGGGGTGACGCCCGCGCGCCGCTTCAGCGCGCGGGTCAGCCCGCCCTGGTCGCCATGGCCGGTCAGATGGGCGATCCGGGCGATGGGCATCCCCGTGGACGAAAGCAGCGCCATCGCCCGTTCGATCCGCCGGCGGGCGAGATAGGCGTGCGGCGTGGTGCCGAGCCCGCTACGAAACAGCCGGTGCAACTGGCGTTCGCTGGCGCCCGCGGCCCGGGCGATGGCGGCGATTGTCAGGGTCTCGGCCAGATTGGCCTCGATATGATCGCGCGCGCGCGCAAGCGGCCCCGCGTCAGGTGCGCTCGGCGCCAGAGTCGCAAGCACCAGATCCACCCAGGCCGCCGCGTCGGGCAGACCGCCCGCCTCGGAAAAACCGGCGGCATAGGCAACCAGATGGCCGAGCGCCGGCGTCATCCGAAAGAAGGGCGCCCGCTCCAGCCCGTCGAAGGCGACTTCCCGAACCCGCGAGCCGGGAAAGCCCGGCCGGGCTATATCCAGGATCAGGAAATCATGGTCACCGGAAACCTCGAAGGCGTGCCGCGTCCCGGCCGGAACGAAGGCCGCGCATCGCGGATCGATCACACCGTCCCTGCCGCCGATCTCGATCCGCATCCAGCCCCGGCGCGGCAGGACGAACTGGTGGAATTCGTGGCGATGCAGCGCCACTCCAGGTCCGTAGCGGCGTCGTTCGACATGCGGAAGGGAACTTTGCGCCATATCCGGCCCGGGATCACGACGGAAATGCTAAACGCATGATGATCCCCCGTGGCGGCCAGAACAAGGCCC